>NZ_JBSAXC010000039.1:0-6168 GCF_053427725.1 Burkholderia sp. PU8-34 | reverse complement strand
ACCACGTTCGAAACGGCATCAATCACCGGCGCCTTCAACGCCAGCGTCAGGCCGCTCTTCGAGACTTCCTGCGTCTCGGTGCGATGACTCGTGTCCCGCGCCGCGTCGATCGTCACGTTCGCACCCGTACCGCTGATGTTCTGCGCTGCTATCAGGTCGCTCCCCGTCACGCGCAGATCGTTCCCAGCGGTGATGCTGAGGTTGCCGTTCAATGAACCGATCACGCTTCCATTGTTCGAGTCCTCGTTCGTCTGGCTTGTCGTCTTCAGCGAACTACTGCCAACGGACACCGACAGCCCGCCGCCCGACATCAACCCCGACTCCTTCTTCTGGTAGTAGCTCGACGACTGCAGCGTATCCTGCGACGTCGCGATCGTCACATTGTGTGCCGCGTTCAGCGTCACATCGTTCGTCCCGACGACGGTGCTACCTTGAATATTGAGGTCCTTGCCGCTCACGATCGCCACACCGTCTGCGGAAATCAGGCTGCTCTGGTTCAACGTCATTGACTGATCAATCCCGCTCGCCACCTTCGACCCGGTCACCATGCCGCTGCGGCTATGCGTTTCGTGCGAATTCAGTCCATGCGTCTCGGTCGCCGCTGTGACATTCACATCCCCCACAGCCACAAAGTTCGCATTGCCCTTGTCCAGACCGATCGAACTGCCGCTGACCGTAATGTCCTTGCCCGACACGAGATTGACGGTATTGCCGCCCGTCAGCGTCGTCCCTGTCAGCGCCTGATCCGACTTGTGCAGCGTTTCCGCATAGCTGCGGCTGCCCTCGTCACCCGAGCTGTTGCTGTTCACCGTCGAGGTCGTGCTCGCCGTCCCGAGCGATACGTTGCCCATCGCCGCGATCGTGCCGCCTTGTCCGAGATCGATTTGCGCGCCTTTCGCCGTGAAGTCGCCGCCGACAGCGACGTTGGAAACACCTCCCACCTTGACCGAGCTGCCGACAACCCGATTGATGTCCGTATCCGACACGCCGTTCGCGCGCTCGACGACCTTGTGCTCGCCGATCTGCTGCGCTCCGAGTGTCCAGTCGCCGCCGACATTCGCCCCGAGATTGCCGCCGACCGTCAGATTTCCCGCGTTCTGCTGGAAGTTGCCGCCAGTCACGATGGCCGCATCACCCGCGACGTCCAGTTGGGCGATCGGTCCGAGCGTAGTCGACACCCGCGTCGCGCCGTTGTCGTTGACCTGCTTTACCTTCTTCGTCGCGGTATCGAGAATCAGATCGCCGCCCGCGTCGACGTTCAGGCTGCCGGCCTTCACCTTGGCCGACGTCAGATCGACATCACCGGACGTCGTCAGCGACATCAGCCCGCCGCTTTGCAGCGCGCCGAACGCGTTATCGATCTGCTTGCCCTGAATCGACAGCGTGTTGTCCGCCTTCACAGTCCCGCTGTTCGTGAACGTCTGCACATCCTTCAAATCGATGTCGGATGCCGCGATAAGCGGGCCACTAATATTCTGCTGGCTGGCCTTCGCGAGATACACGACCGGCACCAGCACCGACTGCCCATCGACCGCCCGTGTCTCCATCATGATCACATTGCCGGTCAGCTTCGACACCTGGTCAGCCGACAAACTCGCGCCGATCGGCAAATCGAGCGACTTCGACAACGATGCGCCCGCGGCGAGCAATGACTGGTACATCGATTCGAGATCCGCGTACGGACCCAGCACGGCCTTGCCGGTCAGCGCCGTGATCTCGTTGCGCACCAGTTGCTGTTCATAGAAGCCATCGCCGAGACGCTTGGGAATGTGCGTGAGGTCGACGCCGATCTGACTGAAAAAGTAGTCGCTCGAAATGAAGTTCTTCTGATTGGTAAACGCCGGATTCGTCTCGATGACGTAGTTTGCATTCGGCGCCGGATTCGGCCTGAACAGTCCGCCTTGCGGAATCGTCAGGTTGTTCAGGACATTCTGTGCGGTCGCACCGGCCACGATCGGATCGACCGGAAGCACCGGCTTGCCATTCACCGCTGCGGATTGCGCACCCGAACCGGCCACCGTCCCGCCCACCGCACCACCTGAAGTCGTCGTGCCGCCGGCGTTGCCGTTGACCGCACCGACCGTCAACCCCGGAACCGACTGGCCGGGCAGCAGACCGAGCGACGGAATCGACGCGTTCCCGGCCGTGTTGTTGATGCTGACGCCCGTGCCGCTCAACGTGCCGTTCGGAGCGAAGCTCGATTCGTAGTCCGGCAACGCATGCTTGCGGTAGTCCGCCCCGGCGTTGCAGCCGCTTTCGCAGAACGTATAGCTCCAGTATTTGCTGCCGTCATAGTTGCGGTAATGATATTGACCCGAGTAGGTCACCAGCACCTGCGGTGCGATCTGCCCCTGCCAGCTGTCCTGGTCAAGCTCGCGCGGCATCGCAATATCGCCTGCGGCCGCTACCGCACTCCAGTAGTTCTGCAGTGTACCGACCGAGGTCGCCAGCAGATTGCCGCCGGAGATGATCTGCGCCTGCGGGCTGATGGCCGTTACCGTGCTCGCGACCGCCTTGCCCGTGTACGTCGTGTACAGGTAGTCGCTGTTCATCTCGCCACCGTGCGGCGGATCGATATACACGCCGCCAATCGCGGTCGGATCGGGCGTGTTCGGTTTCCCGGTCCGGCCGCTCGTGCTGATACCGAGCCGTTCCAGCAGCGCCGGATCGACCTGTGTCGTCCAGCCGGACGTCTTCATCTGGCGTCGTGTATTCGTCACGCGGTCGGCGTGCAGCGCCATGTCCGCGCCCGACTGGATCAGTGCCGACACGTTGTTGACCAGCGCCGCATTCGTGTAATTGCCGGCGGCATCCTTGCCACCCGCCAGCACGACCCTGCCCATGCCGAAAATGGCCGTCTGCGCCATCGTGTCGGTCGCCGTGGTGTCGTCGCGGTTCTCGATGTCGTTTGCGAGGATTTCGAGCGTGCCGTTGCTGTCGGACCCGCCGATCAGCGCGGTCGGCCCGACGTTCGAAACAGTGCCATCCGCATTGAGCGACACGCTGCCACCGACGAGCGCGCCGGTGTTGGTCAGATTGCTCGATTGCGTATGCAGCAAACCGCCCGCCGTCAGTGCACCCGAGTTGACGATGTTGCCCGCATTGACGCTCAGGTTATTGACCGACTGCAAGTTGCTGCGGTTATCGAACGTACCCGGCAGCGTAAAGGCGAAATCGTGTCCGACGTCGAACTGGTAATCGGGCGTTGCCGTGAAATCGCCCTGCAAATTGACCGTCGCGTCGTGCGTCGCACTATAGGTACCGCCACCTCGCAGCGTGGCCGCCGAAACCGTCAAGTCGTGCGTCGAGCTGATCTGGCCATTCGCGTTCGTCACCGCGCCGGTCGTGGTTACGTCGACGCCACCATTCGAATCGACGACGTTGCCGATCTTGCCGCCGCTGTTGTCCAATGTGTCGCCCCGGACGTGCAGCGACGCGCCGCTCAGTTGTCCACCCTGCGTGTTGACGATCGAGGCTGCGCTTACCGTCACGTCGCCGTTGCCGGTAATCTGCCCCATGCCCGATACGCCGCCCGCGTGGTTGTTCACGATCTGGCTGCCGCCTTGCACGGTCATCTTGCCCGTGCCGAGATCGGCAATCGAACCGTCCGCATTGTCGATCGACGCCGATTGAATATCGAGCGTACTGGTGTCGCCTGCCGCAGATTGACCGGCCTGAATGTGGCCACCGCGGTTCACCAGCGCACCGCCGTTCGCCAGCAACAGCGACGCATCCGAACGGATCAGGCCTTGCGCGTTGTTGACTTCGCCGGCAACGGTTCCGTTGATGCCGCGCAGCGCCGCCAGGATGCCGCTCGAGTTGTCCCAACTGCCCGCATCGACAACGGCCTGCCCCCTGGTGACGATGGTGCCAGCCGCGTTGTTCAGCGCGCCTGCGCCACTGCCTGGCGCAATCGTCAACGTTCCCGTTCCGGCATGGGTAATCGTGCCGCCCGAGTTGTTCAGATCGGCGGGTTTTAGCGTCAGATCCGTACTGTTGGTCTGGATCACGCCGGCTGCGGAATTGTCCAGCGTGCCGCTGACATCGACACCCATCGGCGACGAACCATACGACGTAATCGTCCCTCCGTGGTTCGTCAGGTTCGTGGCGGTCAGCGCGAGCTGGTTCGCTTCGAGCTTGCCGCCGCTGTTGTCGAGTGTCGAGCCGATCGTCGCAGACAGGTTCGGCGCAACGATTGCGCCGCCCTGATTCGTCAGCGAGCCGGTATGGATCGTCACATTCGCATTCGCGCCGATCCGACCACCGTCGTTCGTCAGCGTGTTGCTGGTCAAAGCGACATTCGCATTCGACAACAGCTTGCCGTTCGTATTGTTCAGCGCGCCGACGGCGGTCGCGGTCAACCCCGCTTGAGCGGAAATTGCGCCGCCCGTGTTGTCGACCGTTTCGGTATCGATGACGGTCTGGCCGTTGCTGACGATCTTGCCGCCGACGTTGCTGATCGCGCCCGAACCATCGCCCAGCGTCAGGGTACCGTGACCCGCGTGCGTCAGTGTGCCGCCATCGTTGCGCAGCACGGCCGGGGTCAGCGTCAGATCCGTGCTGTTCGTCTGAATCAGGCCGCCGCGGGAATTGTCGAGCATGCCCGATACGGCGACGCGCATCGCGCCCGTGCCGGTTTGCGTGATCGTGCCGCCGCGATTCGACAGATTGCCGGCGGTCAATGCCACTCGCGCGGCCTGAATCGTTCCCGTGTTGTTGTCGAGCGATGCCGCGCTGATGTCGGCTGATTGAGCGGCGGTGATCTGACCGCTATTGGTCAACGTCCCGACCTGAAGCGCCGCGTCGGCAGCCGTATCGATGACGCCGTCGGCATTCTTCAACGCACCGCCGCCGTCGATACGCAGGTTGCCATTCGACAGCAGCTTGCCGGCCGAGTTGTCGAGTGTGCCGGTCACGGTCGCCGCGAGCCCGGTTTTGCCGCTTATCAAACCGTTGGTGTTGTCGAGCATGCCGGATCGCGCGACGGCCTGTCCGTTGCTGACGATCTTGCCGCCGACGTTCGAGATCGAGCCCGTATTGCCGCCGCCGAGCATCAGCGTGCCGTTACCCGCATGAGTAATCGTTCCAGCATCGTTGACGAGCGCAGCGGGTGTGAGCGTGAGGTCTGCACTGTTGGTCTGAAGCGTTCCGCCTTTCGAGTTGTCGAGCGTCCCGCTCACGTTGACGGTCATCGCACCGGTTCCCGTCTGCGTGATCGTCCCGCCGTGGTTCACGAGGTCAGTTCCATTCAGCGTCAACTGATCGGCCCGCACGGTCCCGGCACTGTTGTCCAACGCCGTTCCGCTTACCGTCGCCGTCTGACCGGCGATCGTGCCGCCACTGTTGGTCAGGTGAGTCCCGCCATCGACCGTCACGTCCTGCGTCGCCTCGAGCGTCCCCGCGTCGTTACTGACCGACTGTCCGCTCACGTGCAGATTCTTGTTGGCCGTAATGGCGCCGCGGTTGAAGACATTTCCGCCGTGCACGGTCACGTCGCCATTGCCGCCGATTACGCCGCCTTGCGCGCCGTTCGACGTCGTGCCAGCCGCGTTTGCGAGCTGACCGCTCGTCGTGACCGACAGGCCGTCTCCATTGAGCGACGTGATGCGCCCCGCCGAATTGTCCAGCGACGCGCCGAAAACCGTCATGCCGGCGGCGCTCTGAATCGTGCCCTGGTGGTTGGCGATCGCAGCGCCGCGCACGTCTGCCGAGCTTTCCGACACCAGCGTACCGGCCTGATTGGCAATCTGTCCGGCTGACTGCACCGACAGCGGGCCTTGCGCCGACACCTGACCGCTCTGGTTCGACACGCTGCCGCCCGTCAATGTCACACTGCGGCCGCTCGACAGGTTGCCGTGATCATTGACGAGTACGCCGCTAGCCAACGCGTCGAGTGCCCCTTGTGCGCTCGTCCTCGCGCTCGACAGGTTGAGATCACCCGCCTTCGCGTTCAGCGTGAGATTGCCGTTCGCAGCCGTCTCGCTGCGGGCGAGATTCACGTTGCCCCCCGTCAGCGATGCATTGCCGCCGGCGATGTTCTTTCCGGTCGCCGTCAACTGGCCCGTGGCCGTGACATTCAAGTCGCCGATTCGATCGACGAAGCCATCCTTGTTCGCGCCCGCGCCCAGCGTGCCGGTCGAATTGACGCTGCCGGCGTCGACCGTCGCA
>NZ_JBSAXC010000038.1:0-6682 GCF_053427725.1 Burkholderia sp. PU8-34 | reverse complement strand
CATTCCGACGATCAAGAAATAGTCACAAAATGTTGCGGAAGGCTCGCTCAAGAACGAAGTGGTACCAGCAATGGAGCGCGCGTTGGCCAAGAGCACCGCACAATACACATCCGCACATAGCTTCGCTCCTTCGCGGGCCGCGCCTCACGCTTGCACCAGAAGGCGCGGAACGGCGCGATGCCGATGCCGGTGCGGACCATCATGATCGGCACGTCACCGCCCGCGGGCGGCCGGAAGTGCGCGGACTTCCGCACGACCACCGGCACGCGGCCGCCGTCTGGGCGCTCCGCGAGGAACACTGTCACAGCGCTTTGCGCGCGCGGCGATGAACGTGAGCGCGTCCGGATGCGAGTGCATGATGTCGAGATGGTGCGCGAGCGCGTCGCCGAGCCGCACGTCGCCGACGCCCGGCACCGTCACCGGCGTGTCGGCTTTCAGCGCGGTGATGTCGAGCAGTTCGTCGATGAGCGCCGGGCAATTGGTTGGCCACACGCCGAGTGGGTTGCCAGCCTTGTATTCGAGCCGCGCGCCTTCGGTCGACAGCGACCCGTAGCGCGTGTCCTTCGCCGCACCCGGATGATTGAGCCGCAGGTTCGCGACGAGCCGTGACGACGCCGAAGAGTCAGAATTGCGCGGTCAGCTGAAATCCGAACGTCACGCGCACCGTCTGGAACCCCGACGGCTTGTAGACCGGCGTGCCGGCAAACAGATCGTACGCATAGCTGCCGAATCGCGTGGCTACGCTGCCCTTCACGCCGATTACCGCACCCGCCAGTTGCGTGCCGACCAGCGCGACCGGCTGCGCTCCCCACACGCGGCCGTAGTCCAGCCCCGCATAAATCGCCTGCCCCGTCTGCCCGATCGGCATCTGCAACTCATTGCGCCAGTAGAAACCGCGCGCAGCCGCGAGCATCGTCTCGCCGTCGAAGCCGCGCACCGTGTAGCGGCTGCCGATCGTCAGGTCGTCGATGTAGTACAGCGTGTTGCCGGTGTACTGGCCGTGGAATGTCCCGACGTAACGGAATGGTTGTTTGGCGATGGCAAACGGCACCGACAGGTTCGCATCGAGCACGGCCATCTTGTAGCGATAGGTCGGGCCGCCCTCTGCTGCAAGTACGTCGTCCCGTGCCCCGAATGCGCCGACGCCTTGGCGATAGGCTAGCGTTCCATCGAACTGCGCACTGCCAAAGTAGTGGCGATCTGTCAGACCGATCTCGACGAATGTATTGTTGCGGCGCTGCTGCGGAATCTCGGTGTCTTCGATGAAGCTCTGGCCGAAGCGGCGTGACAGCCGGAATTGCGCGCCGATTACGTCGTTCTGGCTGCGCGACAACACGCGGTTCAGCTTGAAGTCGACGGTCTTCGAGTTGCCGCTGGCGACGAATGTCTGGTTTACGCCAGCGATCTGCTGGTAATACGTGTTGGTGTATGCCGAGAGCATCGCGGTCCAGTAGCCCCACGGAATCGAATAGAAGCCGTTCCAGCCGTGCGAACCGAGACGTTTGTCACCGAATTCGAGATCCTGGCTGACGCCGATGTTGAAGATGTCGTTCAGGCCGAGCGGGTTGTCGATGCCGAGCGACAGGTTGCCTTGCAGCCTGCCGGTTGCTCGCGTGCCGGAGTTGTCGACCGATGCGACGACGGTCCATGGTTTGCCGCGCTTCACATCCAGCACGACGTCGCTTTCACCCGGCATATCGGCCGGGACGATCTGCATCGAGACGTCTTGGCTCGACACGCGCTTCATCTGCTCGAGGCCCTGTTCGAGGTCCCGCAGGTTCAGCAGCTCGCCATCGCCGGTCGGGAACGCGGTTTTCCACGTGCCGCGCAGCTTTTCGTCGGCGAAGCGCACATGGCGGATCACGCCGGGGATCAACGCGAGTTTCAGCACGCCACTCGACAGATCTTGCTCGGGTACAAGCACGCGCGTCGTGACATAACCGCGCGACAGGATCGCTTGAGACAGGCCCTTGACCAGCACGTCGATGCCTTGCTTGCCGACGCATTGTCCGGCATAGTGGTTCAGCCATTCGCGGGCGAATGCGAAGCGATCCATCGGCAAAGCAGACGCTCCGTGCGCCTTTACCGGGCCGGGCAGCGAGTCCGGCACATCGAGCGCAAGGTCGTCGATCCGGAAGCACGGCGTTTCGGTTGGCAATGCCGGAAAGTCCGCGCGTTCCGTCACGGTCGAGCGCACCGCCGGAGCGGAAACGGTTCGCTCGCGTTCGCGCGCTTCTTCCTGCTCACGGATGCGTTGATCGTTGCCGATCGTCGGCATCGACTGTGCCGACACGCCGGCCGATGCGAGCAGCAACGATGCTGCGACAAGGTTGGCCTCTTGGATTTTCCTTTTCATGTATTTCATTCTCGAGATTACGCGTACCGCGCGACCATCCAGATGCCGATCAGGATGACGAGTGCGCCGGCCGCCTGCATCGGGCGCAAAAGCTGTTCGCGCAGCGCCGTGAACAACAGCACCACGAGCAAGGCGATCGCCACCATGGTCGGGTATGCAACGCCAAGTGTTGCCTTGCGCAAGGCGATCGCATAAAGGACAAACCCGATACCGTAGGCGCCGATAGCTGCGCCGCGTGCCATCCATGGCAATACGCTCGACTCGCCAAGCGCAATGCCCTTGAGAGCGGCGACTCTGAGCAACACTCTCGCGAGTCCGCCGAAAATGCCGCTTGCAATGATTCCATCAAGTTATCCGATGGCGTCAGCGTGCCGTCGAGGTCGGCGACAAGCGGTAGTTTTCTGGTCTCTCGCATTTGTTCTGCATCATTTTCGTTCGACGCCGATTTCGGCTATCGAAATTAATCCATGACACAACGTAAAAATCGTCCTGAACTCGACTTCAAATTCAATTCCCACCATTTCGACGCGAGGCGAGAACGGGACAAGCGGCAGAGCTGCCACCCTGTTTAGTTGCCGTTACCTGTCTTCTTCGTCGTCTTTCGTCTTGTAGCTGTCGCGCGCCTTCTTGTAGCTGTTGTCGAACGGCTTCAAGTGCAGGATGTTCGCACGCTCCGCGTATGTTCCGGTCGCGAGAACAATCATTCCGACGACAACACCGAAGAACATGAATAACCCAGATAGCAGATAATAAGACGCGGCAACAATAGCTATGCCACCCGCCCATAATCCGAAACGAAACCAAGGAGCGAAATTCCAATCATTTATGATCTTCATTTTCCGTTTTACACTGCATCATTAAGTTTTCTACTTGCATCATTGAATGCACCAGTGCTCTTGAACCAATTCCCGCGCTCAGTAAAGAAAGTTCCAGCTAGTGGGTACTTATTCGCCACGCCCCCGAGCGTCAGATCCACTACGCCCCCTGCGACATAATCACCCGGGTTTGGACGGGCCATTTGTGTAACGAAATCCGCCACCCACCCGGTAACCGTCGATCCAAACGCAATAGCTTCAAGGGCGGGAGTAACCAGTGTAGGAAGCGCTGCTCCTGTTGCTGCAGCCACACCGACCCGCCCCGCATTCGTTGAAACCATCGACGATGCGTCCGCTGTCGTGTTCCTCACATAGTTCACATCTGACTGATCAAATTTCTTGAACGGCCCGCTCACGTTGAATCCCACCCATTGCTCGACGGTCGATCATAGGTGAACTGACTCGGCACCTGATCAGCCGTCGCCGTATTGGCGTTCGCAATGATGTACTGCTGCAATTCCGGATTCGCGAGCGCCGCCACCTGCGTCAAGATCGGCTTACCGTCCGCCGTAGAGCCCGCGTAAATCCACTTCGCGCCCGAATCTATCGGCGCCTGGCCAACCAGCGTATCGGGCGCACCCGACCCATGCCCATTTTCGAACGTACTTACACCCATGATTCGCATCTGCTCTTCGATCTGCGCTTGCGTGTATTTGCCCATGCGCTTCTCCGCCAGTTGCTTCGCAAGCGTCTTTTCCTCCGGATGCAACTGCCTGTTGAACCGATCACAACTACCGGATCGGCAATCGCGAGATGAGCGAACAGGAGATACAGGACCGCATCCGACACGACGAACAATTCGCCGCTCAACGACGGCCTCGACGTTGACACCGTTCCAAGCGTTCATAACCACCGAGCGCAGCATCCGCCGGGCTCGGTGGTTCAGCTAAAAAAGATGTTCTTCAACACCACATACACGATGAAGCCCATCATCGCCGTAAAACAGCACCACCAGACGATTTTCTGTGCTCGCGTCTTCGGCGTTTGGCCCGGGAAGCTCATCATAACTACCACCTGACTCCTGTTTTACCCTGATCGACTGTATAACCCATTCCAACCGACGCCGGATTGGAAGTCTTTCCAAGATCACGCGCGGCTGATTGGCCCCACAAACGACAAATCGACCCAGGAACGCTGCATTGTCGAGATTGCAGAGCAACGCCGAGAGGAATAACTTCGCTTGACGTTATCAGCGCGGCTACTACCCGGAGTGCCGCGAACAGGTAGAATGCGACTTGAGTTACTGCAAACCTGTCCTCGACAACGCAATCGTTCGACCATGCTTTGCTCATTTCTTCACTCCCCCATCATCTTCTGTGGATTCGTAGCTCTTGCGCGCCTTGTTGTAGCTATTATCGAAGGGCTTGATTTTAAGTATTCTTGCTCTGCTGGTCATTCCGCCCAACGCAGCCACGCCAAAACCGAGGCACACCATTAGAGCACTTAAAATTGACGACGGACCATATTTCAAAAAAACGTACATGGTGGCAAACCCCACAACAACCAGCACAACACTTACCGCCCACGTAAAATTCCCATCCTCGATTATCTTCATTTTTTATCACCGCCATTAAATCGCATCCATGACGAGTTGACGAAATCCTGCAGGTCAGCGGAAAATCTCCCATTATTAAAATCGCTGACCATCGCATTAAATACCGGCGCCCCACCGGGAAATTTACCGGACAAAATTCCGTTCCCAAAAATATTGGCAGAATTGCCAACTAAGTACGCTCCTACATTTTGATTAAGTGCTTGCGAAACAGCATCCGCGGCAATCCCTGCTACCGTTGCAGCAAATGATATGCTTCCGAACGCAGGCGAGTATGGCGAAGGGGCTGAGGCTAAGGCGCCCGTCGTAGCCGAAATCCATCCAGCGGTCGCAGATGTTGCCGAGGCCAAATCACCAGTTGTCGATTTAACGTAGTTCGCATCAGCCTGATTTGGTGGGCGAGTGAACGGCCCGGTCACATTGAATCCCCAGCCATTGTTTGCAGGTCGATCATAGGTGAACTGACTCGGCACCTGGTCAGCCGTCGCCGTATTGGCGTTCGTAATGATGTACTGCTGCACTTCCTGATTCGCCAGCGCCGTCACCTGCGTCAAGATTGGCTTGCCGTCCGCCGTCGAGCCCGCGTAAATCCACTTCGCGCCCGAATCTGTCGGCGCCTGGCCAACCAGCGTATCGGGCGCACCCGACTCATGCCCATTTGCGAACGTACTCACACCCATGATTCGCATCTGCTCTTCGATCTGTGCTTGCGTGTATTTGCCCTTGCTCTTCTCAGCCAGTTGCTTCGCAAGCGTCTTTTCCTCCGGATGCAATTGCCTGTTGAACCGGTCAACGTTGTATCCCGAAAATGCTCCCGCATCACCGCCCACCGCTCCACCGGCCCCCGTCGCGATCACGTTCGCGACGATGTTGCCGAGCGCTTGATTCATGCTGGCATTGCCAGTCGGATCTGCCCCGGCAATCGCGCTGCTCAGGTCGTTGAGCTTCCCCGCCGCAATTGACGCAATCGCTGCACCCGCCGCGCCACTTACCGCATTACCGCCTGCCAGCCCGGTCACCAGCGCCGCACCCGCGCCTTGCATCAACGCCCGATTTGCGCCGCCTTCCTTCCACGCATCCACACCCGCCTGATCGCCATTGGCGGCAGCCTCCTTCATCATCTTGTCGGCATAGTCCCCGATCCGCCTCGACACCGCTTCACCAGCCGCACTCGCGGCCGACATCATGTCGGCCTGCTTGCTCAGCAGGTTCTGCATATCAGGCAGTTTGGCCACCGTACCGTTCGTGTCCGTCGTGTCACGATTCAGGCTCGCCACATCCTGCTTCTGATTCGCCGAATCCGCGATCGTGACCGTCCCAGCGCTGACGCCGCTCTTCGTCGTTGCGCTGTCGCTGCCGCTCTCGTGCTGACCCAGCATCGGCGACGCACCGCCCGCGTTCTTGCCCGACGTGCTTCCGTGCGTGCTGTAGTTCATCCCGCCGTCGCCCGTCGTCACACCGGCACTAAAACCGCTCGAACTCGCATCGAAGTTCGATTGATTCCGAATGTCAGAGAACGAGAGCGAACCCGTCGTCAGCGAATTCTTCGACGCATCCGCGTCGCTCGTAATCACCGCTCCCTTCAGATCGGTGTTACCCGTGACGTTGATATTGAACCCGCCGTCCCCCGCCTGAATCCCAGCCTGCTCATTGACACCCGCATAGCTGCCCGACGCATTACCCTTGCTCTGGCTAAAGTTCGCACTGGCACCGCCTTGGCTAACGCTGAAGCCGCCACCCGAACTCGACTGATGCGCGGCGCTTGTCAGCGTATCCTGCACGCTTGCGATGTTCAGGTTGCCGCCCACGTCGGCGTTCACCTGATTGCCGCTGACATTCGACCCGATGATGTTCGTATCGCCGCCCGAGATAATCGTCACGGTATTCGCCGCGTTCACG
>NZ_JBSAXC010000037.1:0-9279 GCF_053427725.1 Burkholderia sp. PU8-34 | reverse complement strand
AATCGCCGCGTGGACGATCGATTCGGAGAAGCCGGACAGTTCGATGACCTTGCCGAACACCGCACCGAGCATGAACACCGGGAAGTACAGTTTGACGAAGCCGACCATCTTCTCCATGAAGATGCCGGAGAAGACCGGCGCGACGGCGGCCGGATCGGTCATGAGCACGGCGCCGAGCGCGGCGATGGGCGCGAACAGGATCACGCTGTAGCCGCGGTACGCGGCGAACATCAGGAACGCCAGCGCGGCGAGGACGATTGCAAAGGACACGGGAGTCTCCAGAATGATTTTTGTATGCGGATCCGCATCGGCCGGACGCATCGGAATGCGGCGGCACACGACGGCATCCGGCGCTTCAGTCGGTCAATTCGTCGTCTGCAGTAGCCGACGACGGGCTGATCGAATGGCCAGGAGTCGTTCGTCGGTCCAGCGATAGAACCCCTGTCCGGAACTGAGCCCCAGTTCGCCTCGATCGGTATGCTGGCGCAGCAGATCCAACACGTCTTCGTCCTTGGCAAGCTCCGGCATCAGATGCTGCGAGATGGACAGAAACGTCGCAAGGCCGCCGAGATCGGCGCCCTCAAGCGGTCCGACGATGTTGTAGCGCCGCCCCAGCGACGCCTTGACGACCGTATCAACGACTTCCGGCGTGGCGACGCCTGCGCGCACGATATTCAACGCCTCGCGCAGCACCGCGAACTGGATCCGATTGCCTATGAAGCCGGGAATCGCCATGTTCAGCACGACCGGTTGCGCATCGATTTCCGACAGGCATGCGACCAACTGCTCGACCACGGCACGATCGGTGGCTGTGCCGGGCACGACTTCCACCAGCGGAATCAGGTGCGGCGGATTCCAGAAATGTGCGATCAGGAAGCGCTCCTTCGACCGCATGCCTTCGGAGAGTCGATCGGGCAGGTAACCGCTTGTATTGCTGGCGATGATCGAATCGGCGTCGACGATCGCCTCGATGCGTTCGAACAGCCGGCGTTTGACATCCAGGATTTCGGGCACGGCCTCGATAACCAGCGCAGCTCGCCCCAGCGCATCCAGATCCGGCGAGACTGTCAACGCCTCGAGCGCGCTTCTTCCGACGTCCGCCGTGATGGCGCCCGCGTCCATCAGTTCGTCGACAATCTCCCCGGCAACGGCGAGCATCCGGTCGACGCGGCCCTTATCTGTTTCCACAATGACGACCGATTGACCTGCCAATGCAAATTTCACGGCAATGCCGATACCCATCAGGCCACCACCGACAACACCTACCTCGACGCCTTTCATGTGCACCTCTTTTCTCCAGGATTGGTTGGAAGAACGAGAGGTTCGGAGCAAATGTCGGGCCAGGCGACGTCAGCCGACAAGAAAAGGCGATGCGACCGGGAAAACCGAGGTTGCCGGCCGATCGCTGATCGATTGCGAAGCATGGACGAGGCGCCCACTCTGCCCAACTTTCGGACATTGACCGAGTACAGGTCAACGAGATCGAGGTTCGCGACGCGGCACGGCGCATCTCCTACAGGTCGTATTCCTGAAGCTTCTTGTAGAGATTCGATCGTGCGATCCCCAGCAATTTCGCGGCGCGCAGCTTGTTGCCGCCGGACCTCTGTAACGCGTCGACGATCATCTCCCGTTCGAGACCTGTCACCGATTCGCGAAGCGCCGACGATCTGCGATCGGCCTTGCCCGGTCCCGTCGCCGAATCCAGCGCATTCAGCACGTCGTCCAGCGTCAGGATCAGCGATGAAGACAGCACGCACATGCGCTCGATGACGTTTAGCAATTCCCGGACATTGCCCGGCCACGGACGCGATTGCAGTTCCGCCAGTGCAGCCGGTTCGAACTCCTTGACAGGCACGCCGAGCGACTGGCAGACCGACTCGAGAAGGACATCCGCGAGCATCGGGATATCTTCCGCGCGCTCGCGCAACGATGCGATCCGGATCGGAACCACGTTTAGCCGATAGTACAGATCCGGCCGAAACGTTCCGGCCCGGATCGCCTGCTCGATGTCCTTGCTCGTCGCCGCGATCAGGCGGATATCGATCGGCGTCACCGTGTTGGAACCGACTGCCTCGATCTCCCTCTCCTGCAGTGCGCGCAGCAATTTGACCTGAACGCGCATCGGCATGTCCGCCACCTCGTCGAGAAACAAGGTGCCCCCGTTCGCGAGCGCCATCTTGCCGATCCGGCCCTTCGGACTGGCGCCGGTATAAGCGCCCGGCGCGACACCGAAGAATTCGGCCTCGACGAGTTCCTCGGGAACGGCCGAGACATTCAGTGCAACGAAATTCCGGTCCGCACGAGACGATGCCGCATGAATCGAATGGGCGATCAGTTCCTTCCCGGTCCCTGTTTCGCCGAGCAGCAGCACCGTGGAATCGCTGGCGGCTGCGCGTTTCCCCTGGCTCTTTACATGCTGTGCGGATGCACTGTTGCCGACGAACTGCGAGAAGCTGTACTTCGGGCGCCGTGCCTGATTCAGCTTCGACTTCGTGCTGTCCAGCTCTGCGCGAAGCCGGTTGACGCGATCGACGATCGGCCTCACGACGTCGATGTCGTTGTATAGCACGACGCAGAAGCCGCCGATGATTTCGTCTTTCTCGTCCTTGATCGGAAAGCGCGACACCACGGCCCACGATCGATTGACTTCGATGAGGTCGAACGGAATCGATTGCCCGGTTTCGACCACCAGCGGCATCTGCGTTGTTGGCACAACCTCGGCAATATGCCGGCCGATTACACTCGACCGCTCCGGCATGCCGATGAACGCGAGATAACGGTCGTTCGCCCAAAGGATGCGCGCGGAACGATCGACCACGAAGGCGCCCTCCGCCAATCGCTCGAATGCCTCGAACAGCGCCTGTAGTGCCTGGCCGCGCATAGCGCTGATGGCGCCGCGATTTGTTTCGATCATCGAATGGACACCTGCAAAATGTGCGTATTTTCCATAACTCCGGCTGCAATCGCAAACCGTCACGATCCGTGCGAGCAGCGCCTGCGTCAAAACGGATTCGGCCGGGGTGATTCCACATCGTCGCATGGCCGATGCGCTAGCGCCGGGGCAGACCTGTAGTCTAAGGGCTGGGATATCCCATATGTCATGCGGACCGTCCATAGTTTCCCGGACCCGGACTGTTTCGGACGCCGACAAGTGCCGCAATACAGGCGACCGTAAAAACGCGCGATTGCCGGGGGACGCCACGCAAGCCTGGCGATCGACGTCCATCGCTCATGGTGCCCACAATTCGATCATTGTCCTAATTGAGGTCATTCGCTCGCGCGTACGCCGCACGCAGCGGGGCGTCGTCATACCTTGCCGCGACCATGCGCTGACGTAAGCAACCGTCTTCCGTTCCTCCGTCGAAGAAACGGGTACGACTTTTGCTGCTGACCGATTGCACCACCCAAGACCCAATGACTATTCAGGAGACAACATGTTCGATCGGAACGTGGCGACACCGATTCGCCGGAAGAGAATGATCATCGTCGTTGCCGGAGTCGCATTTCTGCCCGGTTTGCACGGATGCGGCGCAGACGACGTGAGCAGCAGCGCGTCGTCCAGCGCGCAACCCGTCTCATGCAGCGCGTTGTCGAATTCGACCGTGCCTGCATCCGCCATCGGATTGCCGACCAGCGGCGCTCGCGTGACCAGCGCGACAACGGTGGCCGCGTCGGGCAGCGGCGTGGACGCCCGTCCCGAGTACTGCAAGGTGCTGGCGAGCATCGCGCCGGTCGACTCGTCCGCGCCGCCGATCAATTTCGAACTCGACCTGCCGACCTCATGGAACGGGAAAATCATGATGTTCGGCGGCGGCGGATACGACGGCACAATAACGCCGCCCTCATCCAACGTTCCCGCTGACCTTGGCGTTGGCGCAAGCGTCTCGCCGCTCGGACGCGGGTATGCGGTGTTCGCGAGCGACTCGGGCCATCATGCGGCGAGCGACCCCGATGGATCGTTCGCGTTGAACAACGAGTCCCTGCTCAACTACACCGGCGACGCACTCAAGAAAACGCGCGACGCCGCGGTCTATTTGGTCGACACACGTTACGCGGTTTCGCGGCCCGGGAAAGCCTATTTCGCCGGTGGATCGTCGGGCGGTCGGGAAGCGCTCGAGGTCGCGCAGCGCTGGCCCCAGGACTGGGACGGCATCATCGCGCTGTATCCGGCCTGGAATGCCGCGTCACTCGACCTCCAGTTCGGTCGCATCACGCGTGCGTTCACCGCGCCGGGCGCGTATCCGAATCTCGCGAAGCGCAAGGTGCTGCTCGATGCGGTGATGGCCGCATGCGACGGACTCGACGGCGTGAAGGACGGCATCATCAGCAACATCGCCGCCTGTAACGCGACGTTCAACCCCGCCACGGCCCTGCTGAACGGCGTGCCGCTGCGCTGCCCGGGCGGTGCGGATACCGGGGACACCTGTCTGTCCGACGCTCAGATCGCCGCGTTGAATGTCTACAACACGCCGATCACTTTCGGCTACCCGCTGGGCAGCGGTGAGACCCAATATCCGGGCTTTAACGTCTACGGCGCCGACCTCGGAATTGCGGGCAATGTTATCGAACAAGCGTTAGCCCGTCTCGCGCTGGGATCTGCCCAACCTGCCGTCCCGATGCCGGCCTCGGCGCCCTACATGAGCAATTTCTGGGATCAGTGGATTCGGTATTTCGTCACTCGGGACCCCGGCTACAATTCGCTGTCCGTCGACCCGCAGAACCCCGGCATATGGCAGTCGCGCATCAGCGAACTCACCGCGCTCCAGGATCAGAACAAGGCGGATCTGTCGGCCTTCGCCGCGAAGGGAGGCAAGATCCTGATGGCACATGGTACAGCCGATGTGCTCGTGAGCACGCGATCCACAGAACAATACTTTCAGCGCGTACAAGATACGATGGGGGCGGCGCGGGTCCACGATTTTCTTCGCTATTACGAGATTCCCGGCTTCGGCCATGTAGCCGGCACGTCCTTCAATGCCGCATGGGACTCGTTGACGACGCTTGAGAACTGGGCAGAAAAAGGTGTCGCTCCGCCGCCGCAAATCGTTGCCGACACGCTCGGCGTACCAGGCCGGACCCGACCGCTGTGCGAGTACCCGACCTGGCCC
Organism: Burkholderia sp. PU8-34; assembly: GCF_053427725.1. Classification (NCBI taxonomy): domain Bacteria; kingdom Pseudomonadati; phylum Pseudomonadota; class Betaproteobacteria; order Burkholderiales; family Burkholderiaceae; genus Burkholderia; species Burkholderia sp. PU8-34. The sequence continues at coordinate 4,171 of NZ_JBSAXC010000037.1, read as the reverse complement.
AAGTACACCGGATCGGGCGACGTCAATTCGGCTTCCAGCTTTACGTGCGCCAGTCAGTGACTGATCCGTAGTCCAGCGCGTAACTGCGCCGGACCGGATGCTTCGCAACAAGGGGACCGCTGATCAATACGCTCGTCGCCGGATTTTGTCACGTTGGTCCTCAACGGATGAATTCCGGCGAACGGGCGCTCCGTTCAGGTATCAGTCGACGGATTTTGGGCGATACCGGTGGAGAGCAGTGGTGACCGTGCTCGTTCGGACAGTCTTCGGAGATTTTTAAGCAAGTATCAATCCGCTTCCGCTCGAAGAACTCGAGTGCCGCGATGCCGATCGCGCAGATGAGCCACGCGCTGCGCCAGACGCGCGGATAAGCGGCCGCGCGCGCACCGCGCTGGCCGAATGCCCCGGCCCCACCCGTGCCAGGCGCAATACCATCAAATCGCTCCATGTATGGGCAGATTCTTTTCTTGAAATTTTAAATCTTCAAATTGTTAAAGATTTTTACTTTCTCGAAATTAATTCGTACATGGATGAATTTATTTGCCGGTTGTTTAGAAATCGTCCTATTTTTCGATTCTGGTCGCGTTAATAGAATTTCATCCAGCTTTCAGTTCCCGGTCGCGAATGACGCATTTTCTCCAGCATGAGCGCACATTCGGCCGGTTTGGTCTCGGCGCGCCCGAACGGGCGCACCGCCATTTCTCCGGGTAACCGCAAGCGCAGGAACCTCGTCATTGCCGGCTGCCGCCGCGGAGTTGCCGCGGCGGCTTTGGCCACCGTACTCGCGTGTGCACCGAGCCGGCTCTACCACCAGAAGGAAACCTTCGGATGAACAAGACATATCGTGTCGTATGGAATCACTCGACCAGCACCTGGTGTGCGGCCTCTGAAATCGCACGCGGGCGATCGAAGTCGTCGTCTTCCAGCGCTCGTATTGCCGCGACCACCGCGCTCGTCGCGGCGTCGATGGGTTCCGCGTTCGCGGCGCCTGGCGAGCAGGCCGACGAGTTGCAGCAGGCGCTGGAAAGCCGGGCTGACGACGGGCAGGAAGCATCGCCCGGCGCGGCGAAGCTGCTGGCAGGTACCCGCGCAATCGCGACCGACAACAGTCCGTACGTGAAGATCGATGCGAATGGCAACGGCACCGATGCCGCGTCGGCGCTCGGCGAGAAGTCGATCGCGATCGGCAGCAACGCGAGCACACGGCCGTCGGCGACGGGGCTCGGCGGCGCGGTGGCGCTCGGCAGCGTGGCGACCGCCAAGGCCAACAACGTCGCGGTGGGCGCACAGGCATCGGCGCTCGGCGATCAGGGCGCGGTTGCGTTGGGGGCTGGCGCCAACGCATCCGGCACGTCGTCGATCGCGATCGGCGGCACCGCACAGGCGACCGGCTGGGGTGCCTTTGCGCTGGGCCGCAAGGCGCAGGCATCGGCGGAATCGGGGCTCGCGATCGGCGACTCGACCGTCGCCTCGGAGGTGGGCGCGACGGCGATCGGCTCGAACTCGGCTGCCACGGCCGAGGGGGCATTGGCACTCGGCTCGGGCGCGGAGGCGCGCGCGGCGGACAGCATTGCACTCGGTTCGTATTCGGAAGCCGACCGCGAGATGACGGTATCGGTCGGCGCGGCGGGATTCGAGCGCCAGGTCGTCAATGTTGCACGCGGCACGCAGGCAACCGACGCCGTCAACGTCGCGCAGTTGCAGGACGTGACGTCGGCGCTCGGCGGCAATGCGAGCGTCGCGGCGGACGGCAGCATCGTGAAGCCCAAGTACAAGATCGGCGACCAGACCTACAACGATGTCGGTTCGGCGCTGCAGGCTGCGGCGCAATCGGGCGGCGGCGGCGGTGCTGACGAGAACGCCGTGCACTATGACGATGCGTCGAAAGCCACGGTCACGCTCGGCGGCACGGGCGCGGCCGCGACGAAGCTCACCAACGTGCGCGCAGGCACGCTGGCAGCGGGCAGCACGGATGCGGTAAACGGCGCTCAGCTGTTCGCGACCAACAATCGCGTGACCAACGTCGAGCAATCGCTGACGGACAGCGGCCTGATCGATCCGGGCACCGGCGCTTCGCTGGCGGTGGTCTACGACGGCGCGAACAAGAGCCGCGCGACGCTGGGTGGCGCTGGCGGGACGACGCTCGACAAAGTGAAGGCCGGCAAGGTGACGGCATCGAGCATGGAGGCCGTGAACGGCGGGCAACTGTACGGCGCGGCGTCGAGCGTCGCGGCTGCTCTTGGCGGCGGATCGGCCGTCAACGCGGACGGCACGGTGTCGAAGCCGGCGTACAAGGTGGGTGACCAGACGTACAGCAACGTTGGCGACGCGCTTCAGGCGGCGGCTTCGACGGGTGGCAGCGGTGGTGGCGCCGAGAACGCCGTGAAGTACGACGGCACGGGCAAGACCAGCGTGACGCTGGGTGGCGCGGGTGCGGCGCCGGTGTCGCTGAAGAACGTCGCGGCGGGTGTCGCGGATACGGACGCCGTCAACGTGAAGCAGCTTGCGTCGGGGCTGAACGACGTCAAGAAGGACGTCGAGACGAGCCTCGGCAACGGTTCGCTCGATATGAAATACATCAAGGTCAAGGCGACGGGTACGCAGGCGGCTGCGCTCGGCGCGAACGCCGTGGCGATCGGCTCGAACGCGAATGCGACCAGCGTCGGCGCGCTTGCAATCGGCACCGGCGCACGTGCGTCCGGCATGAATTCGGTCGCCATCGGCGTCAACTCCGTCACGACCCAGGCCAACACCGTTTCGGTTGGCAGTGCAGGCAACGAACGCAAGATCCTCAACGTCGCCGACGGCAACGTCGAGGCGGACAGCACGGATGCGATCAACGGCTCGCAGCTCTACGCCGCGCTGAATTCGCTGTCGTCGACGTTCGACGAGAAGGCGCAAGCGCTCGAAAAACGATCCACACGCATGCTCGACTTCAAGGACGCGTCGATCTCAACTCGCGACGTGGGCGCTCCGCTCGTCGCCGTCGAAGGTCAGGCAGGTGACAACATCGCATCGTTGAACGGCGGCGATCCGTCGCTGGCGACGGCCGCGGCGATCGGCGTGTTGTCGGCGGCGAGCGGCACGAATGCGATCGCGGTCGGTCTGCAGACCGTCGCTGGCTCGGACAACTCGGTCGCGATCGGTAGCCTCGCACAGACGGGGGCGGGTCAGGACTACGCCGTGGCGATGGGTTCGGATGCGCAGACAAACGGCACGCAAGCAATTGCGATCGGTGCGCACGTGCAGGCGAACGCGGACAACGCGCTGGCCGTCGGTAACAACAATACATGGGCGCTCGGCCAAAGCGCGGTTGCAGTCGGCGATGGCGCGCGCGTGAACGCGGGCGCGACGAACGGTATCGCGATGGGCAAGAGCGCGAGCGTTTCCCGCAACGTGACGAATGCCGTCGCGCTCGGCTCGAATACCAGCGTGACCGCGAGCGGCGGCGTCGCGCTCGGCCAGGGTTCGGTCGCGAATCGCGGCAATGCGCTGTCGATCGGTGGCGGCATGGTTGGTCAGCGTCAGATCATCAATGTGGCCGCCGGTACGCAAGGTACCGACGCGGTGAACGTCAACCAGTTGAAGGGCGTGACGAACGCGCTCGGTGGCGGCGCAGCCGTGAGCTCGGACGGCAGCATCGTGGCGCCGGAATATACGATTGCCGGAACGACTTACCACAACGTCGGAGATGCGCTGAATGCGGCGGCGTCGCAGGGTGGCGGGTCGGATGACGCGGTGACGTACGACCGTAACAAGGACGGCACGACGAACTACGACTCGATCACGCTGGGTGGTGCGAATGGCACGAAGATCACGAAGGTGGCGAAGGGCGACGTCAGTGCGACGAGCACGGACGCGATCAACGGTGCGCAACTGTTTGCAACGAACGAAAGCCTGGGCGACCTGAAGGAATCGCTGACGGACGGCGGGGTGATCGACTCGACGACGGGCGAATCGCTGGCGGTGGTGTACGACAGTGCGTCGAAGAACAAGGTGACGCTGGGCAAGGCGGGCACGGCAGTGCAGCTGAAGAACGTGGCGGCCGGCAAGGACGACACGGACGCAGTGAACGTGGCGCAGCTGAAGGACGTTGGCCTGGTCGGCAAGGATGAGTCGGGCAATCTGACGTCGCTGGCGGTGGCCTACGACGACGCGTCGAAGGGCAAGG
>NZ_JBSAXC010000036.1:0-11306 GCF_053427725.1 Burkholderia sp. PU8-34 | reverse complement strand
ATCGTCGCCGACGAAGTGCAGATCAAGTTTCATATCGTCGCCACGAAGTAAGCGCGGCGGCGTCGCATTACCCAACGCCGCAGACCGGCGTGGCAACTCAACATTGCAAGGAGATTGACTTGAAGAAGCATCTGATGATTGCGGCGGGCGCACTCGCCGCCTCGCTGTCGTTCCCGGCATTCGCCGACGTGTCGACGTACCAGTTCGATCCGGCTCACACATACCCGAGCTTCGAGGCCGATCACTTCGGCGGGCTGTCGGTGTGGCGCGGCAAGTTCGACAAGTCGAGCGGCACGGTGACGCTCGATCGCGCGGCGAAGACGGGCACGGTCGAAGTGACGACCGACATCGCATCGGTCCGCACGGGCAACGACAAGCTCGACGAGCAACTGCGGACGCCGGACTTCTTCGACACGGCGAAGTATCCGGAGGCGGTCTACAAGGGCGCGATCAAGTTCAACGGCGACAAGCCGGTTTCGGTGGTCGGCAACCTGACGATGCATGGCGTCACGAAGCCGCTGACGCTGAAGATCGACTCGTTCAGGTGCATGCCGCATCCGATGCTCAAGCGTGAAGTGTGCGGCATCGATGCGGTCGGCGAGTTCAATCGCGACGACTTCGGCGTCGACTATGGCAAGGCGTACGGCTTCAAGATGAAGACCAGGCTGCTGATCACGGCCGAAGCGCTCAAGCAGTAAGCAGGCGTGCCGGCACGGGGCGCACGGCCCGTGAAGGGTGAGCCGCCGCGAACTTCTCCTCCGCGCGGCGGTGTTTGGCTTGCGCCACGTTTCCCTGTCGGGGCGTGGCGCTTTTTTTTGCCGGCCGCCGGGCGGCCGAGCTTCCGTGGAAGATTGTTCTCGAGGGGCGGGTGTGCCACAATCGGCCGAAATCGCATGACAATGCATGGAAGCCATCGAGATGAGCACGACCGCCAAGAAGCCCCCCGCGCGCGCCCGGACCCGCAAGCCTGCATCGTCGACATCGGCGGATTCTCCCGGCGGCACGAATCTTCCGGGGAAAAGCCTCATCGAGTTCATCTCGTTGCAATGGCAGCGCGAGCGCAGCGATCTCGATCTCTCCAACTTCCTGCTCGCGATCTACTTCATGCGGCTCGGCACGCTCGTCGACCAGGCCTTCGACAAGATGTGCCAGCGCATGGCAGGCATCAGCGGCTCCGACATGCGTGTGCTGCTCGCGTTGCGCCGCAGCGGCCATCCGTACGCGAAGCGTCCGACCGACCTGTACCGGGCGCTGCTCGTGACCTCGGGCGCGATCACCAAGAAGATCGACCGCCTGGCCGCGCTCGGCATGGTGGAACGGCAGCCCGATCCGAGCCACGGCGGCGGGTTCATCGTGCACCTGACGAAGAAGGGCCTCGACGTCGTCGAAAAGGCGGTCGTGAAGCTCGCGGAAGAATCGTCGATTGCGCCCGCGATGGCGCATTTTTCGGATGAAGAGCGTGCTGCCGGCAATGCGTTCTGCTTGCGCACGCTGGCGTTGATGGAAGAGCTCGTGCTGCCCGGACTCGAAGAGCCCGATGACGCATCGTCGAAGCGGCGCGCCAAGGCGTCACGGCGCGCGGCGCGGAGCGAGGAATAGCGCAGCGCCGCCGGTCGGGTTGAAGGCTTCCGGGCCGAGACGGGCCCGGAGCTGCCAGAGGGAACCGGGCGAGCGTTGCAATCGCCGCGCCCCGTCATGTCCGTCAGAGTGGTAGCGGCGCGCGACGGCAACGTCACGCCGTCTTTTGATCGCTCAGTTTCAGCGCGCGAATCATCTCGTCACGCATCGCGAATTTCTGGATCTTGCCGGTGACCGTCATCGGCAAATCGCTGACGAACCGGATGTACTTCGGCACCTTGTAATGCGCAATCCGTCCCCGGCAGAAATCCCGGATCTCGTCCTCGGTCGCGTACTCGCCCTGCTTCAGCACGATCCAGGCGCAGAGTTCCTCGCCATGCTTCGGGTCCGGCACGCCGAACACCTGGACATTCTGCAATTTTGGATGCCTGAACAGATATTCCTCGATTTCGCGAGGATAGATGTTCTCGCCGCCGCGGATCACCATATCCTTGAGCCGGCCGACGATGTTGCAATAACCGTCCGCGTCGATGGTCGCGAGATCGCCGGTATGCATCCAGCCGTCGACAACGCTTTCGCGGGTCTTTTCGTCGTCGCCCCAATATCCGAGCATCACCGAATAGCCCTTGGTGCAGAGTTCGCCGGTCTCGCCGACGGGGACGGTATTGCCGGATGCGTCGACGATCCTGACTTCGAGGTGGGGCTGAATCTTGCCGACGGTGGTCGTCCGCTTGTCCAGCGGATCGGTCGTGGCGCTCTGGAACGATACCGGGCTGGTTTCGGTCATCCCGTATGCGATCGTGATCTCCCGCATGTGCATCCTGTCGACGACCTGTTTCATCGTTTCGATCGGGCACGGCGATCCGGCCATGATGCCGGTTCTCAGGCTGCTCAGGTCGAATGATGCAAAGTCCGGGTGTTGCAGTTCCGCGATGAACATCGTCGGCACGCCGTGAAGCGCGGTACAGCGCTCCTCCGAGACCGCCGCGAGCGTCGCGCCGGCGTCGAATCCCTCGCCCGGGAACACCATTTGCGCACCCACCGACACGCACGCCAGTACGCCGAGCACCATGCCGAAGCAGTGGTAGAGCGGGACCGGGATGCAGAGCGAATCGGTTTCGGACAACTTCATCGCCATCGCGACGAATCGTGCATTGTTGACGACATTGCGATGCGTCAGCGTCGCGCCTTTCGGGCTGCCCGTCGTGCCGCTGGTGAACTGGATATTGATCGCGTCACTCGGCGACAACGATGCTTCAAGCGCGTGAAGCCATGCCGGGCCCTTCTCGCGGAGGGCATCGTCGCCGCGTTGCGTCACGGACGCGAATGGCGTCACGCCCGGCATGCCCGAATCGCTGACGCAAATCACCACGCGAAGATCGGGCAGGCGCGCGCAATTCAACGCGCCGGCGTCCTGGTGGCCGAGTTCGGGCGCGATGTCGAGCAGCATCGAAAGGTAATCCGACGTCTTGAACTTGTCGGCCGTGACGAGCGCCTTGCATCCGACTTTCCGCAATGCGTATTCGAGCTCGGCGACGCGATACGCCGGATTGATGTTGACCAGGACCGCGCCGATCCTCGCCGTCGCGAACTGGACGAGCAGCCATTCGACCCGATTCGGCGACCAGATGCCGACGCGGTCGCCCTTCCCGATTCCGAGATCGAGCAGGCCGGCCGCGAGGCGATCGACGTGGGCATCGAGTTCTTCCCATGTCCATCTGACGTGTTGCTCCCGGAAAACGACGGCCGGCCGGGCCGGAAAGCGTCGTGCGATATCTGTCAGAAACGGGCCGATCGTCGCTTCGCTCAGCGCGATGTCCGTCGCGCCCTGCACGTGTGCAAGGCCGTTCACGGGGGCACCGTGCCCCTCGCGGCCGGATAGGTCATGCATTCCGTCAATCTCCATCGATGATGTGCAATTCCGGTTGTGAACCGGTGGAACCACGGTCACGTCCTGGTTCATGAAGGCGCCCGGGGCAGACGCGGCGGCGAGCCGGCCGCGTGCGCCGGGCGCGTCGCCGGCGTCGTTACGCGGCCGCCACCGCGGCGCGCAGCATGTCGGCCACCTGGCGCTGTGCCAGCGCCGCGGCGTCGACCTCGCCTCGCATGCCGTAAAACGTATGCAACATGCCCGAGTACCGCACGCAGGTTGCCGGTACGCCGGCTTCGGCCAGTTTCCTCGCATAGGCTTCGCCGTCGTCGCACAGCACGTCGCATTCGGCGGTGATCACGAGGGCCGGCGGGAGGCCGGAGTGGTTGTCCGCGAGGAACGGCGAGAGGGTCCACGTCAAAGGCGACACACCGTGATCGAGGGCGTAGGTGCGGAACGCGTGCGCGACGTCGGCCGTGCGCTGCAGGAAACCCTCCGCATAGGCGGACAGCGACGCGCGCTGCTGGCGAGCATCCGTTGCCGGATAGACGAGCGCCTGCGCGAGGATGCGCGGTGCCGCATGGTCGCGCGCGAGCAGGCACACCACCGCGGCAAGATTGCCGCCGGCGGATTCCCCGAACACGGTCAGGCGCGACGACGGCAGGCCATGCTCATGGCCGTGCTCGGCAACCCAGCAGGTCGCCGCCCACACGTCGTCCAGCGCCGCGGGGAACGGATGCTCGGGCGCGAGACGATAGTCGACGCTGACCACGGCCAGGCCGGAGTCGTTGGCGAGATGACGGCATACGGCGTCGAGGCTGTCGACATTGCCCATCAGCCATCCGCCGCCGTGAAAGGCCATCGTCACGCCGGTGGCCCCATCGGGGTGATAGATCCGCACCGGGATGTCGCCGCCGGGGCCCGGAATCGCAAGGTCGAAAACCTTGTCGATATGCGGGCCGGGCGCCCGCGCGGCAGTGCGCGCGGCGATGCCGGCACGCGCTTCATCGGGGCTCACCTCTGCGATGCTGGCTTTCGCTGCGGCTGCCGCAGCCACCGGCCGGAGCGACGGGTGAAGCTGGCTTTGAGTGGAAGAAAGCATTGCGGGTCTCATGGAGTCGGTGTGGCCGACGGGGCGAAGGTGATGCGGGGCACCGCGGCCAGCACGCTGAGGCCGCCATCGACGGTGACGATTTCGCCGGTCATGTGAGCGCTCAGGTCGGAGGCCAGGAACAGCAGGTGGCCCGCGATTTCCGCGGGCGTGGCGGCCCGCCCGACCGGAATGGCGTTGCCGATGGCCGTCCACGTCGCTTCGTCCAGGCGCTGGTTCAGCCGCGGCGTGCGGACGAAACCGGGGGACACCGCATTGATGCGCACGTTATGGGGCGCATATTCGGTACCTGCGCAGCGCACGAGGTGATGCAACGCGGCCTTCGAGGCCGCATAGGCGACCTCGTTCGGCACCGCCCGATCGCCGGCGATCGAGCCGACGAAGGCGAAGGTGCCGCCGCCATCGGCCTTCATCATCTCGCCGCCGATCTGGATCGCGAGGTACGCATGACGGACGACGATGTCGAATTGCTGGTCCCACGACGTATCGTCGACGGCGGCGAGCGGCTTGATGCCCGCGATGCCGATGATGTCGACGACACCATGGATCCGGCCGAAGTGCTGGCGGGCCGTATCGAACACGCGCTGCATGTCGTCGCGAACGGTCGCGTCCGCGATGCACGGTATCCCGCCCACGGCTTCCGCAATGTGCCGCGCGAGCGCCTCGTCGCGATCGACGCAAAGTACGCGAGCGCCGGCCTGTGCGAGCGCACGAACGGCCTGTTCGCCGATGCCCTGGCCGGCGCCCAGCACCACGAATCCGCGACCGTCGAGCCGCAGGAGCGACAAGTAGTCCGGAACGTTGTCAAGGTTGTTGCTGTTCATCTTGATGGTCCTCCTCAGGCTGCCACGGCCTGGCGATGCGACGGCAACAGGTCTTGCCATGCCGCGCCGTCTTCGAGTGGCCGGTCGCAGGCGCTCACGCCGCGCAGATCGAGGCCGAGCGCGAGCGGCGGCCGGTTCTCCATCACGCGCTTGACCGAATCCATCAGCACGCGGCGCACCCGGACGACCGCCTGGTCGGCGGGCACCAGATGCTCGCGCGAACGGTCGTAGAGCGGCCCCTGGGACAGCCCGATCGATGCGTCCTCGACCTCGACGCCGCGCAGCCCGGTCCAGTTCTCCTTCATCAGTTCGCGGTTCTGGCCGAACGTGTCGTCCCAGCTTGCCGTGAACGTGCAGTTCTTGCGGTCGTAATACTTGGGGTTGTCCAGCCCGAGCAGCTCGACGATCTTGTCTTCGGTCACCGGCACGTCGCCGTGGACGACGATATAGGTGCTCGTGTGCGTATCGTCTTCGGGCACCTCGAGGACTGTGAACTGGAACGCCGGAGCCGGGATGATGCGGCCGTACGGAACGATGAACGGGACCACGCGCGCGTTGCGGACGTTCGCGTCATTCGTCTTGCGCAGTGCGACGTAGTGGAAGCCGAAGGCCGTGTCTTCGATCTTCAGCACGGGTTCCAGGTCGTTGGAAGCCAGCGCTGCCGGATTGACCACGTCCTGGTTGGGCTGGAACTCATTGTCCTTCCAGCCGGGGCGCGCCATGTTGGTATGGAGTACGCCGACATGCGAGCTGTCCTCGCCGCCTTCGACCAGCTGCAGGTAGTTGCAGGCGACGTTGACGCGCAGCACGACACGGTGGCCCGGTTCCGCGTCCATGAACGCGTAGCGCGAGAATGCCGGAAGCTGTTCGGCCGGCCCGACGTATGCCCATACGATGCCGCCGGCTTCGCGTACGGGAAACGCGGGCGCCTTCATGCGCGCGGCGTAACGGGGGTCCGCATGGTTCGGCGTTTCCATCACGTCGCCCGACGCGCTGAACTTCCAGCCGTGGTAAAGGCACCGGATGCCGCCTTCCTCGACGCGGCCAAGCGCGAGCGAGGCGCCGCGGTGCATGCACAGTTCCTCCAGGAACCCGACGTTCCCTTCGGTGTCCCGGAACGCGACGTAGTCCTCGCCCAGCAAACGGACGCGCAGCGGCGGGCAATCGGGGGCCGGCAATTGCGCCGATGTGCATACGGGGTGCCAGAAACGGCGCATCAATGCGCCGCCGGGCGTACCCGGGCCGACGCGGCACAGCATTTCGTTATCCTTTTGACTCAACATGTCGGAACTCCTGTCTGAAGCGGGGTTATGGGTTGCGTTGGGTGCGGGCGCCGGCGGACGAAACGATCCGGTGATGCGGAACCAGTCGCCGCCAGTCTTCGTCGAGGCCGATCTTGCCCGATATGCCGATTGCACGGCCCGCATCGGCTTGCAGTGCCGGGATGTCCTGCTGATCCCGTTCCGCACGCGCGCACGCGAGCAGCGTGCGATGAAGGCGGCTGATCGCGAGGTCTGCGCTCGACAGCATTTCCTGCGAGCGGTCGCGGATCGGGCCGCTCGAAATGCTGCAGGCCGCGTCTTCCTGCGTGATGCTGTCGAAGCCGGTGAAGTGGCCGTCGCGTTGCGATTGACGATCCTGCCGATAGCCGTTGCCGAACGACATCGCCGCCGGCGAGTCGCACGTGTCGAGCGTCATGCCGTATTTGCGGAGCGTCGGCTCGTCTAGGCCCACGAACTTGAGCTGCGCGCTGCGCAGCGGCTCTTCGCCGACGGGCTTCTCGGCATCCCACCACACATGGAAGAAGTAGCAGCGCTCGTCGTTGATCGGCACCGCGGCCAGCCACACGTCGCCGTTCGCGTTGGCGATGAAGCACGGCGCGATGAACGACGTGACGCGAGCGATGCGGTGTTCGCCGGTCTGGCGGATCGCCACGTAGTGAAAGCCGAAGTCGGTCTCGTCCGCCTCGATCGTCGGGGCGGCATCGAATTGCATGTGCGTGATCTTTCCCGCGTAGTCCAGATCGGAGTCGTTGGTCTGGGCCAGCGCGGAACTGTGCAGCACGGTCAGATGCGACGAGTCGACGAGCCCTTCGATCACCTGGACGAAGTTGCAGTTGACGATCGCGCACACGTTGATGCGATGCGAATCCGGCTGGTCCATGAAGGCCCGGTGCGGGAACGGGGGTTCCTTGCCCTGCGGACCCAGGTAGGCCCAGATCAGGCCACCCGCCTCGCGCACCGGGTAGGTCCGCCCCTTGATGCGGTCCTTGAATTTCGGATCGGGGACGTTCGGCGTCTCGAGCACCGTTCCGTCCACCGCGAATTTCCAGCCGTGATAGATGCAGCGCAGGCCGTCGCCGTCCGCGCGGGCAAGTTGCATCGACGCGCCCCGGTGCAGGCAACCTTCGTCGTAGAGCCCGGGCCGGCCCTGCTGATCACGCCAGACCACGAACCGCTGCCCGAGCAGTTCGATCGTTTTCGGGTCGCCGTTCGGCTGCGGCATGTCCGATGACTGGATCACGGGCAGCCAGAAGCGGCGCATCGCGTTGCCCATCGCGGTGCCGGCACCGGTGCGGCACATCAGTTCATTGTCCTGCTTGGTCAGCATGCAAATCTCCTTGTATCGGTGTTTGGCGGTGTGCGAACGGTGCCGTCACAGATCGAGCACCAGTCGCGATGTCCTGGCGCGCGAACAGCAGGGCATGAAGCAGTCGTTGCGCGCCCGTTCGTCGTCGGTGAGGTAGAGGTCGCGATGATCCGGCACGCCATCGATCACCCTGGTCATGCAGGTGCCGCAGACACCCTGTTCGCAGGACAGCGGGAGGTCGAAACCTGCATCCAGCAGCGCGTGCGCGACGCTTTGATCGGCCGCCACCTCGATGACGGCGCCGCTACTCTGGATTTCGATTTCGAACGGACCGTCTTCCGACGAATCGATCGGCGCGGCCGCGAAATATTCGCGATGCAGATGCGCGTCGTCCCAGCCGAGTTCGCGCGCGGTCTGCAGGATGTGATCCATGAAGCCGGTCGGCCCGCATACGTACAGGTGCTTGTCGGCCGACGGCGCGCCTATCGCGGTTCGGGCGTCCAGCTGCTGCGCGGCCTGGCCGTCGTCGGCGTGCACATGCACGTGCGATTCGCCGCCGGATGCGATGTGCTGAAGGCGTTCGACAAGCGCCATGCGCGACAGGGAGCGGCCGCAGTAATGCGCGTCGAAGGGCCGGTTCTCGCGTGCCAGTTGCTCAGCCATGCAGATGATCGGCGTGATGCCGATGCCGCCCGCGAACAGAATCGATCGGTCGGGGCCGCCGTGCAGCGCGAAGTGATTGCGCGGGATGCTGATGGTGAGCGTGTCCCCCACCTGAACGTTGTCGTGAAATGCGACGGATCCGCCGCGAGACTGCGGATCGCGCAGCACGCCGATGCGGTAGCGCGAGCGTTCGCGGGGCAGGTCGTACAGCGAATACTGGCGCACGAGCCCGCCGGGCAGGTGCACGTCGATGTGCGCGCCGGCGTCGAAGTCCGGCAACGGGGTATCCGACAGCGGCGTGAGCTCGTAGCCGAAGATGTCCTCGGCGAGCTGTGTCCTGGCGGCGACGTTCACCTGCAAGGTGGCGCCGATCGGGGAGGTGGGTGTTTCCATAGTGACATCCGGATAAAAGAGGAGCGTGTCAGGCGGCACTGTGCGGGTGACGCCGAATGACCACCGGGGCCGCCCCCAGTTGCTGCTGAACGAGCCAGCGGGCGAGGCCGAGGTCCATCACCCGCACGTGCTCGGGAAACCAGTCCGCAAGCGCGCGGGCAAACGAGCGAACGACCGAGGGCCTGCCCGCAGCCAGTGCGTCGCGAACCTCGTCGATCGATCGGAGCACGGCCGCGTGCTCGTCGATATGGCAGCCGGCCGATCCATAGGCCGTGCCGCGCATCGCGTCGTCCTCGTCGCCAAAATGGCGGCCCGCATGGTCGGCAAAGGCTTCGAGCGCGTTTTCGAGGTGCTCGTCCGTCACCGTGAGCAGCGTGTTGACGCAGTCGACGAACTCGTGATGCGCGTCGTCCATCGACAGATGGCCGAGCGCATAGTCGTCGTCCCACACGAAGCCACGGGCTACAGGTCCGTTCTCGCCGGTGCGGCTCGCCGCGTCCGCGTCGGGGAACGCGACGGCCGCCACCGGCATCTCTGGCAGGGACGAGCAGGTCGTCCCGTTGTCTTCCGAATCTTTCATTTGTCGATACGCGATCGCCCGGTAAGGGCGGTTGATCAATATGTCTTCCGTGGAAGATAGATAACGACGCGCAGAATGTCGAGGTAGGGAAAACGATGACGAAGGCAAATGTCTGTGGAATCACGCATAAATAGGGTTTAAACGCCCTAATTAATGCGTTTGTGGCGCACGGTGCCGAACGTGTGGACTCAGGGGAATTCCCGTATTTGAAATCAATTGACGCGGAAGAAGTTTGATAAGTATCTTCCGTGGCAGACATTCTAACGATCGGAGGGGATGAGTGAGTACACCGTCGAAGTTGTCCCGATGTGCACTGCCGTGGCGTACGGTGGTTTGGTGCGGATTGTCATTGCTGGCGACGTGTGCGCCAGTCGCCGCGCGGGCTCAGTCCAGCGTGGCGTTGTACGGGATCATCGATACCGGCATCGAATACGTGACGAACGTCGGGCCCCGGAAATCCAGCGTTGTGCGCACACCGACGCTCACGGCATCCATACCTTCGAGATGGGGATTGCGCGGCAAAGAGGATCTGGGAGGCGGTCTCAGCGCCGTGTTCGTGCTGGAGTCGGGTTTCGCGCCGTCGCAGGGCACGCTGAACCAGGGCGGCCGCCTGTTCGGCAGGCAGGCGTACGTCGGGCTGTCGGGGCGGTGGGGAACGCTGACCTTCGGCCGGCAGTATTCGCAGATCTACTGGGCGTTGCCGGGCGACACCATGGGGCCGAACATCTATGCTGCCGGCGATCTGGACCCTTACCTCGCTCAGGCGCGGGTCGACAACGCGGTTGCCTATACGTTCACGTCGTCCGGGCTGACCATCGGGGTCACGTATTCGTTCGGGCGTGACGCGGTGGATCCCGCCGAGGCCGGAGGGTGCGCAGGCCAGTCGCCGACGGACTACCGGGCCTGCAAGTCGATGTCTGCCCGGATCGCGTACGACGCGACGACCTGGGGCGGCGCGGTGGCCATCGACCGCAACTACGGTGGTGGCGGCACCGGCTCACCGCTGCCCAGCAGTTCGCAGACGGATACGCGTGCGGTGATCGACGGTTACGTGAAGTTCGGCTCCGCAACGGTGGGCGCCGGATTTCTTCATCGAATCAATCACGGGGCGCAGACGCCGACGCTGTTCGACGCGACCAGCAATTACTGGTGGATTGGCGGCACCTATCTGCCCATTCCGCAAATCGCACTCGACGCGCAGTTCGGCCACATATCCGTGAGTGGCAGTGGACAGGGCGCCTCCGTGATTGCCGCGCGCGCGATGTACTTTCTTTCGAAGCGCACCTCGGTATATGTCACTGCCGGGCATGTGTTCAATCAGCGCAACGCGGCGTTCACGATCGACGGCGGCGTGATTCCGCCCGCTTCGAGTCCGCTGCCGGGCGTGGACCAGACCGGCGCGTTGGTGGGTATTCGCCACATGTTCTGAGCGACCGCCGAGGTATCGCAGTGGTTCTTCAGGCGGCGAGTGTCCGATACGGGATCTCTCGCTTGCCTGGCACGCAATGTTCGCACGACGTGTGCTGCGTCATGCAATGCATGGTGCGGATATTCAAACGATTCGCAGGGCCGTTCCGCGCGTGATCCGCGCCACGCGTTGCGTCATCTCGTGTGCGCGGAATTCCCGGGCCATGTCGGGGCGTTGGTGTTGCATTGAAACCAGCGCCCCGGCGCGAGCCGTCACACGAGGCCCGTCAG
>NZ_JBSAXC010000035.1:0-17963 GCF_053427725.1 Burkholderia sp. PU8-34 | reverse complement strand
GCGCACCGCGGTCGCCGTGGCGGGCGCCGGCCACAGCCGGCGCATCGAGCATGGTGTGGGTCATGACCGGCTCCCTCAACCGCCCGACTTCAACTGCAGCCACAGACGGTTCTGCATCCGCGCGATCTCGGCGCTTCTCGGCATCGCGAGCGCCAGCTTCGCGATCACGCTGTCGGACAGGTAGACGCCCGGATCCTGCGCAATCGCCGGCGTCACGAACGCACGCGCCGCCTTGTTCCCGGTCGGATAGAAGATTTCGTTCGTGATGGCCGCGTTGGTCTTCGGCTCCTCGATGTAGTTGATCCATTTCAGCGCCGCCTCCGGATTCGGGGCATCCTTCGGGATCGCCATCACGTCGAACCACAGCAGGCCGCCTTCCTTCGGATTCACGTACCGGATCTCGTACGCACGCTTCGCATCCTGTGCGCGCCGCCGCGCGATGCTGACGTCGCCCGACCAGCCGAGCGCCACGCACACGTCGTTGTTCGCGAGATCGTCGCCGTAGCCCGCCGAGCTGAACTGCGTGACGTACGGGCGAATCTTCTTCAGCACGTCGTACGCGGCCTGGTAGTCGGCCGGGTTCTTGCTGTTCGGATCCTTGCCCAGGTACTGCAGCGCGGCCGCGAACGCCGCATCCGGCGCATCGAGCAGCGACACGCCGCAGCCCTTCAGCTTCGACACGTTCTCCGGATCGAACAGCAGCGCCCAGCTGTCGGTCGGCGCCTTGTCGCCGAGCCGTTTCCTGATCGCCTCGACGTTGTAGGCAACCCCGGTCGTGCCCCATGCCCACGGCACGCCGTACTGGTTGCCCGGATCGGACTTCGCGAGCATCTTCATCAGCACCGGGTCGAGGTTCGCGAGGTTCGGAATCTTCGACTTGTCGAGCTTCTGGTACACGCCGGCCTGGATCTGCTGCGCGAGATAGTTCGACGTCGGCACGACGATGTCGTAGCCCGAGCTGCCGGCGAGCAGCTTGGTCTGCAGCGTGTCGTCGCTGTCGTAGCTGTCGTAGCGGACCTTGATGCCGGTCTGCTTCTGGAAGATCGGCACCGTGTCGTTGGCGATGTACTGCGACCAGTTGTAGACGTTCAGGCTGGCGTCGCCGGCGTGGACGGGCTGGCTCGCCGCGAACGCGAGGCCGGCAGAAGTGGCGAGCATGGTGCGGATGACCGCGCAGCGGCGAAGACGGGCACGCATGGGAAATCTCCTGTGAGGTGAACCGGCTGCGCCGGCCGATACGGAGTCGGCCGGCAGGCAAGGTCGTCATGTGGTGTCAGCGTGGGAGGTACTTTAGGGATCGCGGTCCGCACCGTCTGTCCCGGAAAGGAAGGACAAACGCCGTCGTCGCCGACGGCCGTTTGGGTGGATTCCCGTGTAGGCACGCGAAAATTTTCGTGATACCTGTAGCGCCACCCGAACCTCGCCAATACCGACGTCATGAATGCCGCGCTCCCCTCCCCCGATCTCCAGCTCAGTCAGGTCGCGTTCGTGACGGAGACGCTCGGCGACGTCGCGCAGACGGTCGGCACGCCGCAGTTCATGCAGGCCGTGTACGAAAGCCTCGTGCGCTATGCGGATTTCGACGCCGTGCATCTCGATTACGAACGGCTTGCCGGAAGGCTCGCCGGAAGGCTTGCCGGAAAGCTCGCGCCATCCGGGCAGCGCAGCGTCGGGTGGATCGGGAGTTTCGGCCGCGAGCCCGAGCTCGTGTCACAGGTGATGCGCCACTACTACCGCAGCTACGCGAGCGAGGACGCGACGTATGACAGCATCGGCGGCGAGCGCGACGTGCAACTGCTCCAGGTCTCCGCACAGAAGGTCACGCGCGAACTGCGCCAGCAGTTCTTCGATATCGGGGACATCCACGACGAATGCGTGGTGGCGGGCGTGACGAACGGCACGCGCTATTCGATTTCAATGGCGCGCTCGCGGCGCCTGCCGCCGTTCTCGCTGAAGGAATTGAGCCTGCTGAAGCAGCTCGCGCACGTGGTGCTGCCGCTGGCCGCGGCGCACAAGCGCCTGCTCGGCGCGATCTCGCTCGAAGACGGCGGCCAGGACATGTCGGACAACAGCCTGCTCGCGCAGTGGCTGCCGAATTCGCAAGGCAAGCTGACGTCGCGCGAGATGCACGTATGCTCGTCGTTCATCCAGGGCATGACGACGCCGGCGATCGCGCAATCGATGGGGCTCAAGCCGTCGACGGTCGATACGTATGCGAAGCGGGCGTTCGCGAAGCTCGGCGTCGAGTCGCGGCGGCAGTTGATGGCGCTGGTTTTGAAGAGCGCGCCGCTTCGGCATGACAGCGGCGACGCATAGCCGCAGGCGGTGGCGGGACATCATTGAAGCGCGCTGCGATTGCGAGCTGCACCGCCGCGACGATCAGGCCGCCCGCGCTCTGCCTCGTCGGGCACCGTGCGCGTAACCCAAGTGGGCCACGCAACCGGCACGCCGCCGAATGATGCGGCACATGGTCCGGCTCTCGGAAGGCTGCGGATGCCGTTGCCTGAATCGGGCCGGCATCGCACCCGTCGCTCATGACACCCGCCGCCTGCGCGCGTGTTGCACGCTGACGCTCAGTGCGAGCTTTCCTCGAGCTTGTCGATCAGCGTCGTCGCGCACTGCACGGCCAGATCCACGCTCCGTTCCGCATCCACCGTCCCGCCAGCCGCCAGGGTGCCCTGTACGATCCGGCACAGCAGTTCCTTCGCGAGATCGCCGATCTCGTAGTCACGTTCGGTCATGATTCACCTCCTGCGCACCCGCCCGCCTGGACGGGCGCATCCATGTCAGGCCGGCACCCGGCCGGCCTTCGCCCTCACGACGATCTGCGCCTGCGTATCCCGCTCGATCCGTTCGAGGGACGCGCGCATCGCCGCGTAATCTTCCGGCGAGCACAACTGCCCACCGAAACGCGCACGCAGCCGCCGCGTGATCTGCACGACGTTCGCACGCGCGTCGAACACATAGTGTGACGCGAACTCGACGAAGCGGTCGCGCACCGCCGCATCGGCCGGCACATCGGTCACGGCGACATCGTCCGGCAGCGCGATCTGGGCCGTCTCGCTGAACTCGCCGCCGATGCACACCCACGACTGCGTGCGCACCGGCTCCGCGAGCCAGCCTTGCACCTGGGTCGCGATGCCGCCCGTCAGGCTCGACAGCGCGGGCACCGCGGTCGTGCCGTCCGGCCACACGACGTGGTCGAGCGTGCCCGTCATCGTCACGCCGAACGGCCCGTCCGTCGCCGCGCGATCGGTCGTGACGAGCTGCGCCGTGCCGCGCAGCCCGCTCAGCCGCAAGCGCTCGGCAGCGAGCTGCCGCACCTGGTCGTGCGTCGCCCGGCGAAACACGCTGCGTTCGAGCTCGGCGGTCCAGCCGCCGTCCTCGACGTACGACTGGTAGCGCTGCGCATCGATCTGCGACGCGTCGATCAGCAGGCGCGCGGCGCGCGTGCGCGGCTGCGTCGCCGGCGTGCGCGACAGCACGCCCGTATCCACCAGCAGCGCCGGCCGGTCCATCACGATCGGCGGCAAATAGCCGAACGCGATGCCGGCCGTCGTCGTGTCGGCATACAGCCCGAGGTCCGGCAGCCATGTGATCGCGTGATTGACCGCGCCGCCGCCGTAACCGGGCACCGACGGCAGCGTATAGACGGCGCCGAGATTCAGCAGCACCGGCTCGCTGCGGATGCCGACCGCGGCCAGCAGCGCGTCGAACAGCGCGACGTGATCCTTGCAGTCGCCATAGCGGTTGCGCAGGATGTCGATCACGCGATGCGGCGCAGCCGCGGTCTCGCCGAGAAACAGCGCAACATAGCGCACGTTCGCATGCACCCAGTCGTACAGGATGCGCGCCTTTTCGTGAGGATCGCCCGGGTCGCGCACGTTCGCGGTGAGCGCCTGCGCGAGCTGCACGACGGCGGGATCCTGCACGGTCGGGTCGGCCGCCTCGCGCCGGTAGCGTGCGGCGAACGACGCATAGTCGGGCAGCGTCGAGACCATCAGCCGGTCGCCGTCGGTCGGATACCCGACCGCGCCGCTCTCGATGCGCGGATACGGGCCGTGCCGGTAGTCGAATTCGTAGCGCGTGCGGCCGTTCGCGGTCACCGGCGGCAGCGCGACGTAGCCGCGCGCATCCGCATGGAGCGGCAGGTCGGCGGGCAGGTCGAAGATCAGCCGCTGGCGGTCGACCGGCTCGCGCGACGGCTCGACGAAGTAGCCGAAATAGCCGGGATTGAGCGGCTTCGTGCGCACCTTGTGAAACGCGACGCGCGTGCGCGACCCGGCCTCGACGCCCGGGAACACGACGGTGCGCAGCACGCCGTCCTGGAACGTCGGCGCGCTGGCGGAGCGCGGCTCCTGCACGTCGCGGATCGCGTCGGGGCCGACCGGATGCGCGACGCCGTCCGGATCGATCGTCTCGGCCGCGGTGAGGTCGACCTTCTCGAGATCCTTGTCGTACCACACGTAGCGCTGTGCGATCGCGTCGATCCCGTTCGCGGTGTTCGCGCGCAGCGTCGCATCGTCGTGCTCGTCGAGCGAGCCGTCGCGCTGGATCACGAACACGTGGACGTCGCTTTCGAGCGTGGTCGGCGCTGCGTCGCTGATTTTGGCATCGGCATCGGTATCGGCGCCGGGCGGTGCCGCGGACGCGCTTGCGCAGCACGCCGCCGCGCATGCCAGCGCGCACCCGATCAGTCTGAAATTAAAACGCGCCACATCGATCCTCTTCGCGCGGTTCGAATCGCCATGCCATGCGGGACGCCGCCGTACGCGCGTTGCCGTGCCATGCATGGGAACCGCGCCATACCGTCCCCGTTCAGACCAGTGTGGGTGACGCACCCGCACCCGTCAAGCGACGCCCGCACGTGCCGGATCGTCGGTTCGGTCGGCCCGAAATTGCCGCGCGGCACGACCGCGGGATTGCCCGGTGTCGCGATTTATATCACGTTGTGATATATAATTCGAACAGGCCTCGCTCACCGTACACGCCCGATGGATCGTCGGAAACGACACGTCCGAAGCGGGCAAGGAGGCGTCATGATCATCAACAACGACTTCGAAATCGGCTACCTGGTCATCGCGTTCGCGCTGCTGGGCGTGATCCTGTTCGGCGCGCTGCTGACAGCGCTGCATCTGGAACGCTGGCATCCGAAGCTGGTCGGCGCCGCGATCGGCGCGCTGATCGGCATCGCGTTGATCGAAGCGATGCCGATGATGACGTGACGCGAATCGCGTCGTGGCCGCATTTTCTGTGGCGTGGCATGGCCTGCACGACGCGAGATCCCGATCGGTCGGGCCGCACGGCACCGCTCCGATTCTTCCGACGAAAGCGTCCGTCGATCGCCCATCGATCGCCCATCGATCGCCCGGCGCCAGCACGCGTGTTGGCACCGTCGGCGCACCGCCATTGCCGCCGCACCGTGCAGGAGCACCTAAAATGGAAGCACCGTTACGCTTGGTTTATCAACACTGCGAGATCTGCGCGAGCGCGCTGATCGATCCGGTGGCAGGCGAAGGCCTCGAACTCGGGGCGCTGTACCAGCCGCTGGCCGTCGTCCGCTGGCGCGATGCCGGCGGGCGTCACGAAGCGCATCTGCTCGATCCGAAACACCATGTGTTCCGCAGCGACACGGACGCGCTGAAGATCTCGATTGCGCTGGCCAAGCGCTTCATCGATACGACACTCGCCGGCACCTTGATGCCGGCGGGCTGACCCCGGCCGCCATGCCGCGCGCTTGCCGCATACGCATCGCCGGTTCTCAGCCATTCCTGCCGGAGGCAACATGGAACACGGCATCGTGCAGACCGTCGTGCTTCTCGCGATCCTGGCGCTGGCGCTGCTGTTCTTCGCGCAACGGCAAGGTCGCGACAGGCTGCGCAACCGGCTGCACCACAAGCCCGTGCGGCGGCCGCATCGCTCGCGCACGCATCGTCATCCGTGAGCCGGTCATCGGCATCATGCCGATCTCGCACCGGCTACGCGACGTCTGCACGGATTCGGCGGCGAAAGTGCAGCCAACCCGCTACCCGACGTTCATCGGCAACAGCACCATCTGCTTGCCTTCCACATGCAGGCGTGCCTGCAGTTCGACCGGCGTCTGGTTGTGCAGCCACGCCGTCAGGAAATTCACGCGCCGGAAGATCAGCTTGCTCGCGAAGCACACGCTGTTCGGAAATTCCTCGAGCGTCGCGGACGTGAGGTTCATGAATTCGATCACCGGATTCGTGCCGAACGCGATCCGGTAATCGGCCGCGATGCCGTTGCGCCGGCAATGCGCGACGTAGTAGTCGAGCGCCTCGGTGATCGTGTGCCGCAGCCGTTCGAGGTGCTCGTGCCCGTCGTACGCCTTCGCGTCGACTTCGCCGACCGCGAGGAAGATCACGTTGCGGAAATGCCCGGGAAACAGCCGGTTGACCCACAGCAACGCATGCATGCTCGCGCCGCGATGCTTGCCGACCAGCAGCACCGCAGTCGGCTGCGACGGATCGGGCTTGCCCGGCGCCTTCGCCTCGTCGACGATCGGCGGCGCGCCGGAGAACAGCGCGTCCTCCTTCGCGAGCTGCGCGCGCGTGTACGCGTAGTGGCGGTTGATCATGAAGCACAGCGCGATCACCGCGCTCGTCACCAGCACCGTCAGCCAGCCGCCGGCCGTGAACTTCTCGATCAGCGTGATCACGAGCACGGTCGACGTCACGACCAGCCCGAGCGCGGTCAGGAAGAAATGCTTGTACCAGTTGCTGTCCTCGCGGCGCTGGCGCCACCAGTAGGTGCTCATGCCGAGCAGCGACATGCTGAACGTGAGGAACACGTTGATGCTGTACAGCACGACCAGCACGTCGACGTTGCCGTGCGTCCACAGCAGGATCAGCAGGCTCGACAGGCCGACGACGATGATCCCGTTCTGCCGCACGAGCCGCGTCGACAGATCGCGGAAGTGGCGCGGCACCCACGAGTCGGACGCCATGTTCGACAGCACCGCCGGACCGTCGAGAAAGCCGGTCTGCGCGCCGACCAGCAGCAGCCCCGCCTCGAACGCGAGCACGGCCGCGAGCAGCGCGTTCCGCGCGAACGACGAGCCGAGGCCCAGATGGTCGATCACGCTGCCGAACACGACCGCGTTCAGCGTCTGCCCTTCGACCGGCTTCGCGTGCCACAGCATGTACAGCAGGATGATCCCGCCCGCGGTGAATGCGAGCGACGTCGCCATGTACCACATCGTCACCTTGCCGCTCGGCACGCGCGGTTCCGCGAGCATGTTCACGTTGTTCGACACCGCCTCGAGGCCCGTATACGTACCGCCGCCGAGCGAGAACGCGCGCATCAGCAGTGCGAGCATCACGAACGTGCCGAGCGACTGCGACATCCCGTGCGCCTCGCGCACCGCGTCCGGCACGACCGACACGAGATGGTCGCCATGCACCGCGACGCCGTAGACGATCAGCACGAAGTGCAGCACGACGAAGCCGAGGAAGATCGGCAGCAGCACCATGATCGATTCGCGCATGCCGCGGAAATTGAGCCCCGTCATCAGCAGGATCAGCACGATCTCGGTCGTCAGCTTGAACGCCTGCGCGCTCACCGGCAGCAGGCTGAAGAACGCGTCGACGCCGCTCGCGAGCGACGTTGCGACGGTCAGCACGTAGTCGACCAGCAGCGCCGCGCCGGACACGAGCCCGGGCTTCGGGCCGAGCAGCGCGGTCGCGACGCGGTAGCCGCCGCCGCCCGTCGGGAACAGTTCGATCACCTGGTTGTAGCCGAGCGCGATGATGAAGACCGTCGCGGCGGTCGCGAGCGCGAGGAACAGCGCGAGCGGGTGGTGCTGGCCGAGCGCGAGGAACGCTTCTTCCGGGCCGTAGCACGACGACGACAGGCCGTCGGCGCCGAGCCCGACCCACGCGAGCAGCGGCGTCACCGCGATCGCATGGCGCGTGCGCGGATCCATCGGGTCGAGCGGCTTTCCGACGAGCAGCTGCCACACCTTCTGGAGTGCGGTCATGGTCCCCTCCCGATCGCGCGATGCGCCGGCGTCACATCGATAAAAGGTAAATGAGTTCCGGGACGGCTGCCAGTCGGCATATTCCATAGTGTCGTGTCGAGTATGCGAGGCCTGCTTTCAAAACTCCGACACGAATCAGACAGCACGGCTACAACCCGATCGGTCACGCATCACGGTGCATCGCATCGTTCGGATGCGATGTGACGCGGCGATGACACAGCGCAGGAAGATGCGGACGCATCGGTCAGGCGCACGACGGCGCGCGCGCCTGAAACCCGCCGCCGGGTGGGCCGTTCGCATGCCAAAGGAAGGGCGTGCGCGCCGGCGGGCGCGCATCGGTCACGTCGCGGCAGGCGCCGCCGCGACGGCGGTCTCGGCGATCATGCGCCGCAGCTCGGGCACGCACGAACTGCACTGCGTCCCGCACTTGAGCTGCGTCTGCAGCCCCGCGAGCCGCTCCGCCGGCGTCGCAGCCGCCGGACAGGCCGCGAGCGCGGTCCGGATGTCGCGCTCGCTGACGCCGACGCAGTTGCACACCGCACGGCCGCGCGCGGGCGCGGCCTGCAGCGGCACGCGCCCCGCGAACAGCAGCATCCGGCCGATCGCACCCACGCCGGCGCCGCTGTCGACGTAGTCGCGCAATACGGCGGCGCTGTCCTCGGTCGCGCCGGCGGCGCCCGACACCGAGAACGCGGTCAGCACGCCGTCGACGACGCGTACACGGCGGCCCGTGCCGCGCCGTGCGTCGCCATAGCTCATCACGTCGGCCGCATGCTCGGGCAGGCCGAGCAGTGCCTCGATCTCGCGCTGCAGTTCGGCCGGCGCCGGCTCGTAAGCAGCCGCACGCCACGCGAGCCCGCTGTACGCGTCGGTGCCGAACGGCACGCAGCTCGCATACGGAAACCGCGCGAACAGCGCGCGCAATTGCCGCTGCCGCGCGAGCAGCGCGTCGGCCGGCAGGCGCGCGGCGATCAGCCAGCGCCACGGCAGGTCGGCCTTCAGCAGCTTGATCGCCGCATGCTTCAGTTCCGGCTGGCGCGACGACGGATCGAGCGCGGGCGACGTCACCGTGTTCACGCCCGCGCCGACGCGGTTTCCCGCCACTCCGGACACGAATTCGTCGCCCCAGTGCATCGGCGTGAACGCCTGGCCCGGCGCGATCGCGTCGTCGGCGCGCGCGGGCAGCAGCATGCTGCCGCGGCGTGAGGTCAGGTGCACGAAATCGTGCGGGCCGATGCCGAGTCGCGCGCAGTCGCCAGGATTCAGGTCGACGGTCGGCGCCGGCGCGTGCGCAAAGAGTTTCGGCACGCTGCCCGTGCGGCTGCAACCGTGCCACTGGTCGCGCAGCCGGCCGGCGACCATTCGCGCACGCTGTCGCGCACCGCGTCGAAGCCATTCGTGTGCGTGTCGATGAATGCGCGATCGACCGCGCCGTCCCACACCAGCACGTGCAGCATCGCGTTGAACAGCGCGACGTCGGTGCCGGGCTGCAGCGCGAGGTGCAGCGTCGCGTCGCTCGCGGAATCGGTGCGGCGCGGATCAGCGACGATCACCTTCATCGCCGGATTGCGCTCGCGCGCGGCCTCGAGCCGGCGGTACAGGATCGGATGCGCGAACGCCGGGTTCGCACCGGCGATCAGCACCGTGCCTGCATGATCGAGATCGTCGTAGCTGCACGGCGGCGCATCCGCGCCGAGCGACTTCTTGTAGCCGACGACGGCCGAGCTCATGCAGAGCCGCGAATTCGAATCGATGTTGTTGGTGCCGATCAGCCCTTTCGCGAGCTTGTTGAAGACGTAATAGTCCTCGGTCAGCAACTGGCCCGAAATGTAGATGCCGACCGCATCGCGGCCGTGCTGCTCGACGATGCGCGCGAAGCGCGCCGCGACGTGGTCGAGCGCGTCGTCCCACGACACGCGCGTGCGCACCGCATCGCGCGACAGCCGCAGCTCGGGATGCGCCGCGCGCGTCTGCGCATAGCGCTCGGGCGCAGCCGTCAGGTGCAGCGTGCTGCCCTTCGAGCACAGCCGGCCGAAGTTCGCCGGATGATCGGGGTCGCCGCGCACGCCGACGATCGTTTGCCGGCCGTCGCGGCGTCGGCGTGCGTCTGGATGATCACGCCGCAGCCGACGCCGCAATAGCAGCACGTCGAACGGGTTTCCTGCAGATCCGGCCTGTCTTGCGTCGCTGCCGCTTCTGTCATGCAACGTGCCCCGGTTCGGCGCACGCGGGCGCGCCGGGCGCATCGTCACCCACGGCGAGCGACGCGAGTTCGCTGCGCTTCATCAGCACCGCGCCGCCGTCGCATGCGACGCTGAACACCGGCGTGCAGCCGTCGTCGGGCGGCAGCGCGCAGCCGTTGCCGAACGCGACGTTGAAGCCGTGCAGCGGGCAGGTCACCTGTTCGCCGTGCACGATCCCCTGCGACAGCGGGCCGCCGCGATGCGGGCAGCGGTCGAGCAGCGCGAACACTCGGTCGCCCGCGGTGCGGAACAGCGCGACGGGCGCGCCCTCGACCCGCTTGACGACACGCGCGCCGAGCGGGGGAATGTCGTCGATCCGGCAGACCGCGATCCAGTCGGGTTCGAGAGTGGACATCGTGTGGTTTCCTAGGGTCTGTTTACATATGGAACGTACATGCGTTGCCACGAGAACGGCCGCTCGCGAGGCGCGCGACGCCGCGAATACTGGACCTATCGCCAAGGAGCGCAACGCGGCGAGCGGCCGTTCTCGTGGCAACCCCAAATTGAAAATTCATTCCACGGGAATGCCCGAAATCGCCCGCATGGCGGCGTCGCTCGTCGCTTGTTTGGCTCGGCCAAACGGCGCTCCTCACTTCTTGCCCTGCGAGCGATTTCGGGCATTCGCATGTACGTTCCATATGTAAACAGACCCTAGTTGCACCGGCATCAGTGGCCGGCCGGTTCGACCGCGATCGGAGTGAACTGGCGCAGGTCGACCTGCGCATCCTCGGTGTCGTGCCACGGGTCGGGTTCGTCCTTCAGCGCGAACTGCAGGCGTTCCCACAGCGCGCGGCGGTTGTCGGCGTCGTCGAGCACGCGCGCCTTCGCGGGCAGCCCGACACCGCGAGCTTGACCTTGTGCGGCGCATACATCCGCCACAGCGCGCGTTCGAGCTGCTGGCCCATCAGCGTCGAGTCCTGCGTGCCGAAGCGGCACCATTCGGAGCCGACGCACGTCTTCACCGTGCGCAGCGCCTTCGCGTATGCGTGCCCGCTCGGCATCCCGAGATCCTTCCAGACGCCCGGCAGGTCTTCCTTCTTCACGCCGAGCAGGTCGATGCGCTGCCCGCCCGTGACCTTCACGGTCGGAATCGCGTACTTGTCGACGACGTCGGCGATGCGGCGCAGCTCGTCCGCGGTCGTCACGCCGCCCCACATGCGCGGCACGACCGAATAGGTGCCGTCCTTCTGGATGTTCGCGTGCGCGCGCTCGTTGATGAAGCGCGACTGCGGATCGTCCTTCGCTTCGTGCGGCCACGTGCTGATGCAGTAGTAGTTGAGCGCCGGGCGGCACGTCGCGCAGCCGTTCGGCGTGCGCCATTCGAGGAAGTGCATCGCGGCCGGCACCGACAGAAGCTTGTGCTCGCGGATCGCCGCACGCACTTCGGAATGCGTACGGTCCGTGCAGCCGCACACGGGCTTCGCCTTCGGCGACGCCGAATAGTCGCCGCCGAGCGTCGACATCAGGATCTGCTCGACGAGGCCCGTGCACGACCCGCACGACGCGGACGCCTTCGTATGCTTGCGCACGTCCTCCAGCGTGAAGAGCCCCTTCTCCTTGATCGCACCGACGATCGTGCCCTTGCAGACGCCGTTGCAGCCGCATACTTCGGCGTCGTCGGCCATCGTCACCGCATGCGTCGCGCCGCTGTGCCCGGTGTCGCCGAGGCTCGTTTCGCCGAACATCAGCGTGTCGCGGATATCCGAGATGTTGCGGCCCTCGCGCAGCAGCTTGAAGTACCACGCGCCGTCGGCGGTGTCGCCGTACAGGCATGCGCCGACGACCTTGTCGTCCTTGATGACGATCTTCTCGTAGACGCCCGCGAGCGGATCGGACAGCGTGATGTCCTCGGTGCCGTCGCCACCGAGGAAATCGCCGGCGGAATAGAGGTCGATGCCCGTCACCTTGAGCTTCGTCGACGTGACCGAGCCCGCATAGCGGCCGATGCCGAATTCCGCGAGATGGTTGGCCGCAACCTTCGCCTGCTCGAACAGCGGCGCGACGAGCCCGTATGCGATCCCGCGATGGCTCACGCATTCGCCGACCGCGTAGATGCGCGGATCGTAGGTCTGCATCGTGTCGTTCACGACGATCCCGCGATTGCAGTAAAGGCCCGCGCTTTCGGCAAGCTCGGTGTTCGGCCGGATGCCGACCGCCATCACGACGAGGTCGGCCTCGAGCGTGTCGCCATCGGCGAAGCGCACCGCACGCACGCGGCCGCCGCCGGCCGCACCATCGCCTTCCAGCGCGGCGGTCTGCTTCGACATCAGGAATTTCAGGCCGCGCGCCTCGAGCGAATGGCGCAGCAGCTCGCCCGCGGTCGCGTCGAGCTGGCGTTCGAGCAGCGTCGGCGCGAGGTGAATGACCGTCACGTCCATCCCGCGCACCTTCAGCCCGTTCGCGGCTTCGAGGCCGAGCAGGCCGCCGCCGATCACGGCCGCGTGACGGTAGCGCGACGACGCGTCGATCATCGCCTGCGTATCGGCGATGTCGCGATAGCCGAGCACGCCGTCGAGGTTGATCCCCGGAATCGGCAGCATGAACGGATTCGAGCCCGTCGCGAGCAGCAGGCGGTCGTACGGCGCCTCGGTGCCGTCGTCGGCGATCACGATCCGGCGCACGCGGTCGATCTTCACGACCTTCTTGCCGGTGAGCAGCGTGACGCCATGTTCCTCGTACCACGCGTAATCGTTCAGCACGATCTGCTCGAGCGTCTGCTCGCCCGCCAGCACCGGCGACAGCAGGATCCGGTTGTAGTTCGGATGCGGCTCGGCGCCGAACACCGTGACGTCGTACAGATCAGGGGCCAGCTTGAACAGCTCTTCGAGCGTGCGTACGCCCGCCATCCCGTTGCCGACCATCACCAGCTTCATCTTCCGCATTCCGATGTCTCCCTGACCCTGAGCGCACAGGTTGCCCTGCGTGTCAAGCAGTCAAAAAGCAAACGGCATGCCACTTATTGCAAGTCGCCACGCGACGCGGCGCCGGTACGAACGGGCGCACCGGTTTCACGCGCGGCGCGGATGAAATTGGTGCGATACAGCACAACTCGGTGCACGGGGTCGGGTGCGGACGCCAGCACTGTGCAACGGCGTGGTGCATGGCGGTGACGACGCAGCGCGCAGCGATGAACGCAAATGCCGCCTATCGTCGGATCAATGCGCGGGCCGATCGCAGGGTGTCGCGCATGCCGAGCACGCCGTCGTGCGGTCGTACACGTCGATCCCGAAGCCGCGCGTGTGTTCGAGCAGCTGGTCGCTCGACCAGACCCGCGACGGCTGCCGCACTATCGCAGCGAGCAGCTCGAACTCGCCCCGCGTCAGCGCGCACGGGCCGACAACGCGGGTCAGCGCTGCAATCGATCCGCTATCGAAACGACTTCGCCCACCCGGCATGTCGCCACATGCACAGGGTGTGCTCCACATTGCGTCGAATGCACGTTTCGTCTGCATGACAAACGAAATCTGCCGTGCATTGCCAATCAGCGAATGCGATTGCAGGCGTCGAATCCGGCATTACCCCGCCATTCGCATGTTCACGCTATTGCGGCCCACGGTAATTCTGTCGTAACGCGAATCCCGCGGCGTCGCCGGCATTGCCGGTTTCGCAAAAAAATTCTCGTGCGAAATGCCTGCATCGGCCCGCAACGCGCGCGGCCATTCACGCCTGATCCCGCGCGCTGCGTGGACATCCGGGCCGCATCGTCCATTCGACCGACGAAACGTTTGCGTCACTGCGATTCGCGCGATTTCTCCGCGAAATCCGCCGATTGACGCCCTTCCGCATTGCACCGATTTCGCGTGCCGTGACGATCGCACGCACCGGAAATTGCGTCCGCCACGCGTGCGCCGGCCGCGCAATCAGGTGATCCATTCCACCCATCGGCCGAGTTTGTGCGCGCAACAATGGCGATGCCGCGCGACCCGGGGCCATGCGGCCGTTTTGCATTCGCATGGATCAGGTGCGCGACGGTTTTACCCAAGCAAACCACTTTGAAATCGAGGACCCATCCATGCAACTCCAATCACACCCTGCATGCCGGCCGTTTTACGAAGCAGGCGAAATGACGCAACTGAAGGCGTTCTATGAAGAAGGCCGCAACGTCATGTGGATGATGCTTCGCTCCGAACCGAGGCCGTGCTTCAACCAGCAGCTCGTCACCGAGATCATCCAGCTCGCGCGCGTCGCGCGCGAATCGGGGCTGACGTTCGACTTCTGGGTCACGGGCTCGCTCGTGCCCGAGCTGTTCAACGTCGGCGGCGACCTGAGCTTCTTCGTCGACGCGATCCGCAGCGGCAGGCGCGATCAGCTGATGGCCTACGCGCGCTCGTGCATCGACGGCGTCTACGAGATCTACTCGGGCTTCGGCACCGGTGCGGTCTCGATCGCGATGGTCGAGGGCAGCGCGCTCGGCGGCGGCTTCGAAGCCGCGCTCGCGCATCACTACGTGCTCGCGCAGAAAGGCGTGAAACTCGGCTTCCCCGAGATCGCATTCAACCTGTTCCCGGGGATGGGCGGCTATTCGCTCGTCGCGCGCAAGGCGCATCGGCGCGTGGCGGAGGAGCTGATCGCAAGCGGCGAGCCGCACGTCGCCGAATGGTATGAGGATCACGGGCTCGTCGACGAGACGTTCGAAGCCGGCGACGCGTATCTCGCGACGCGCACCTTCATCGACGTGCTGCGGCCGAAGCTGAACGGCGTGCGCGCGATGCTGCGCGCGCGTCAGCGCGTGTTCCCGCTCACGCGCGCCGAGCTGATGGACATCACCGAGGAATGGGTGCGCGCAGCGTTCACGACCGAGACGAAGGACCTCGCGTACATGGAACGCCTCGTGATGCTGCAGAACCGCCGCGTGTCGAAGCTGCGCACGGTGACCTGATGCGGGCCGTCGCAGCCTGACGGCACTGCATGACCGGAAAGTTCAGGCGATGAGCCTGAACTTTCTTTTTTCCGTGAGCCACGCCTCGAACGCGTGCGCGGGCATCGGACGCGCGTAGTAATAGCCCTGCGCCTGGTCCACGTCGATCTGCTTGAGGAACTCGGCCTCGGCGCGCGTCTCGACGCCTTCGGCGACCACCGAGAAATTCAGCGCCCGCGCGAGCGACACCACGGAACTCACGAGCGCCTGCGAACGCGGATTGCGGTCGATGCCGGTGATGAAACTGCGGTCGAGCTTGATCGAATCGAGCGGCAGTCGCGACAGCTGCGACAGCGACGAATAGCCGGTGCCGAAATCGTCGAGATGAATCTCCGCGCCGAGCTGGCGGAACTGCTTGATCAGGCCGATCGCCGAGCCCTCATCCTCGATGAAGCAGCTCTCGGTCAGCTCGATGTCGAGGAGGCCCGGCTTCAGCCCCTCATCCTCGAGAATCATCGCGAACTGGCGCACGACGTTCATGTCCTGCAATTGCCGCGCCGACACGTTGACCGCGATGCGCGTCGTGAGCCCCATCGCCTTCCATGCGGCGGCCTGCGCGGCCGCGGTGCGCATCACCCAACGGCCGAGCGGCGCGATCAGGCCGGACTCCTCGGCGAACTCGATGAACTCCACCGGCGCGACGAGCCCGCGGTCCGGCGACTGCCAGCGCACGAGTGCCTCGACGCCGTGCACGTCGCCGGTCGCGATGTCGACGACCGGCTGGTAATGCAGCACGAACTGCTCCTCCTCGAGCGACTTGCGCAGGTTCGTGTCGAGCCACATGTACTTCGCGACCTTCTGGTTCATCTCCAGCGTGAACACGCGATACGTGTGCTTGCCGGCTTCCTTCGCGACGTACATCGCGGTGTCCGCGCTGCGGATCAGCGTTTCGAGCGTATCGCCGTGCTGCGGATACATCGCAATGCCGATCGAGCAGCTCGTGTACACCTCCATCAGCCCGAGATGGATCGGCGTGCGCAGCCGCTCGAGAATGATCTGCGCGGTCGCCTCCAGCAGCGGACGCGAGCCGTGCTCGAACAGCACGAGGAATTCGTCGCCGCCGAGACGCGCGAGCGTCGCGCCTTCCGGCAGGCAGCCGCTGATGATCGCGGACACGTCCTTCAGCAGCCGGTCGCCGGTGATATGGCCGTAGTGATCGTTGACGCGCTTGAAGTTGTCGAGATCGAGGAACAGGATGCCGACCTGGCGCAGCGTGTCGCCGCCGTCGGCATCGAGCACGGTCTTGATCCGTTCGCTGATTGCGTGACGGTTCGGCAAACCGGTCAGCACGTCGGTGTTCGCGAGCTCGGTGAGGCGATGCTGCGCGTTGCGCTCCTCGGTGATGTCGATGCCCGAGCAGATCAGGAACTGCTCGTCGATGCCGCTGCCGCTCTGCACGAACTTGTTGCGGAACTCGAAGAGCCGCGGGCCATTGACGGTGTTGATGTAGCGCTCGACCGAGTACGGCTTGTTGCTCGCGAAGAAGCCGGTGATGTTGCTGCGCGATTGCGCGCCCTGGTCCGGGCTCATGAACAGGTCGAATGCGCTGCGCCCGATCACGTCGACCTCGCGCTTGCCGGTGACTTCCTCGCACAGCCGGTTGAAGCGCTGCACCACGCCGTTGCGGTCGAGGATCACGACGAGCGAATTGACCTCGGACACCACCTGCTCCGCGAACGCGAGACCGTGCGCGAGATCCTCCGCGACGGACACGGCGTCCGAGTACGCGCACGCGGTGCCGGCCCAGTCGGTCGTGCCGAGTTTCTTGCCGACGAGATGGAGGCTGATCGAGCGGCCGAACAGCGCGATCTCGAGCACGAGGTGGGAGGTCACGCCGGTGAGCGCGCGAATCCGCGCGGCCTGCTCGGAGTCCAGCACGACACTGATGTTGGTCAGGCCGCGCACGGCGGCCAGCTCGAGCGCATTGCTGTCGCTGCCCAGACGCCAGCACGGGCTGCGCGTGCCGAAGTGCAGCTCGATTACCGCGCTATCGTTTTCGTCATCCATGGACGAGCCCCGACCAAAAAAACCGCTAAGTGTAGACGGAGGCGCATGGTTCCGGCCGCATGCCCGGGCGCGCTATCGCGTTTCCGGACTTCCGGCCGTGCCGTGACTACGGTCCTCGCCCCGCTTTCGTGCCCGACTGTTCCGACCCGGCGTTCGCGCATGTTTGGTGCATGTCGCGCCCGGATTCCGCCAGAAGAATGATGGCTCATCTTATCAAATGAAGGACACGCAATGCACACACGATTTCAAATGAGTGTCAAGCAATTGGGCCGCTGACCGGAATGGCATTTTCCCGGTCGATTCGTTGAAAAACGCCCTTGACCAGGGCCAAACGGCACGATGGAAACGGTCCCTGACGCCCGCGCGGCGCGGCCGGGCGCGAACCGCACCGGCAACGGCCTTCCACCCATGATGGAAGTGATTGATCGGCAAACTCGCCTGTCAGGGCCAGATCATCTCGCCGAAATCAATATCTGGGAAATATTGCATTCCGATATGGCCAATATGTGTTTTCGGCAGGCATTTTTTGCAACCTCATCCGGTCATCCCAATTACCGGTACACGATTTACCGCAATCGCGGTATCGGCGTCGTCATGGATGAAGACATGGCAATCCCGGCGCGAAGATAATCGAACCGACAATTCTTGCAAATCGTCACATTGAATGCGTCACGCACGGCATTCAGTGCCCACGCGTACATTCGCGCATCGCCTCCGATCCGATCCGATCCGATCCGATCCGGGTCCGGGTCCGGGTCCGGGTCCGGGTCCGGGTCCGGGTCCGGGTCCGGGTCCG
>NZ_JBSAXC010000034.1:0-18017 GCF_053427725.1 Burkholderia sp. PU8-34 | reverse complement strand
ACCTTTTGCCATGATTCTCTTCTTTCAAAAATAATTGGTTGTGACCGCGATTTACTTCGACTTGGCGCTGATGATCGCTTCAGCAACGTTCTTCGGAGCTTCAGCGTAGTGCTTGAATTCCATCGTGTACGTTGCGCGACCCTGCGTCAGCGAGCGCAGCGACGTCGAATAGCCGAACATTTCCGACAACGGCACTTCGGCGCGCACGATCTTGCCGCCGCCCACCATGTCGTCCATGCCCTGGATAATGCCGCGACGACCCGACAGGTCGCCCATCACGTTACCCATGAAGTCTTCCGGCGTTTCCACTTCCACGGCCATCATCGGCTCGAGCAGAACCGGATCCGCGCGGCGCATTGCTTCCTTGAACGCCATCGAACCGGCCATGCGGAACGCATTTTCGTTCGAGTCGACGTCGTGGTACGAACCGAACGTCAGCGTGACCTTCACGTCGACGACCGGGAAGCCTGCCAGCACGCCGCTCTTCAGCGTTTCCTGGATACCCTTGTCAACCGACGGAATGTATTCACGCGGAATCACGCCGCCCTTGATCGCGTCGATGAACTCGTAGCCCTTGCCCAGTTCGCTGCGCTCGAGCGTAATGACCGCATGGCCGTACTGACCACGGCCACCCGACTGCTTGACGAACTTGCCTTCGACGTCCGCGGCCGACTTGCGAATGGTTTCGCGGTATGCAACCTGCGGCTTGCCGACGGTCGCTTCCACGCCGAATTCACGCTTCATCCGGTCAACCAGAATTTCGAGGTGGAGCTCGCCCATGCCCGAAATGATCGTTTGACCCGATTCTTCGTCGGTCTGCACGCGGAACGACGGATCTTCCTGAGCCAGACGGTTCAGCGCCAGGCCCATCTTTTCCTGGTCAGCCTTCGTCTTCGGCTCGACGGCCTGCGAAATCACCGGCTCCGGGAAGATCATGCGTTCGAGCACGATCGGATGTGCCGGATCGCACAGCGTGTCGCCCGTGGTCGCTTCCTTCAGGCCGACCGCTGCAGCGATGTCGCCCGCGCGCACTTCCTTGATTTCTTCGCGCTGGTTTGCGTGCATCTGCAGAATACGGCCGAGACGTTCCTTCTTGCCCTTGGTCGCATTGAGCAGCGTGTCGCCCGAATTGACGACGCCCGAGTAGACGCGGAAGAAGATCAGCTGGCCGACGAACGGGTCGGTCATGATCTTGAACGCGAGCGACGCGAACTTCTCGTCGTCGGAAGCACGACGCTCCGTCTTCTCGCCGTTTTCGAGTTCGCCCGTAACCGGCGGAATGTCGACCGGCGACGGCAGGAAGTCGATCACGGCGTCGAGCATACGCTGTACGCCCTTGTTCTTGAACGCGGTACCGCACAGCATCGGCTGGATTTCGCACGCGATCGTACGGTCACGCAGACCCTTCACGATCTCGTCTTCCGTCAGCGAACCTGCTTCCAGGTACTTGTTCATCAAGTCTTCGCTCGACTCGGCAGCGGCTTCGACCATCTTTTCACGCCACTCGTTGCACGTGTCGGCAAGTTCCGCCGGGATGTCGACGTAGTCGAACTTCGTGCCTTGCGACGCTTCGTCCCAAATGATCGCCTTCATCTTGATCAGATCGACGACGCCCTTGAAGCCTTCTTCCGCACCGATCGGCACCACGACCGGAACCGGGTTCGCCTTCAGGCGCAGACGGAGCTGGTCGTAGACCTTGAAGAAGTTCGCGCCGGTACGGTCCATCTTGTTGACGAACGCGAGACGGGGCACCCTGTACTTGTTCGCCTGGCGCCACACCGTTTCCGACTGCGGCTGCACGCCGCCCACTGCGCAGTACACCATGCATGCGCCGTCGAGCACGCGCATCGAACGCTCCACTTCAATCGTGAAGTCGACGTGGCCCGGGGTGTCGATGATGTTGATGCGGTGTTCCGGATAGTTGCCGCCCATGCCCTTCCAGAAGGCCGTGGTAGCAGCGGACGTGATCGTGATGCCACGCTCCTGTTCCTGCTCCATCCAGTCCATCGTGGCTGCGCCGTCGTGGACTTCACCGATCTTGTGGTTCACACCGGTGTAAAACAGAATGCGCTCGGTCGTCGTCGTCTTGCCGGCGTCGATGTGAGCGCTAATACCGATATTGCGGTAGCGCTCGATAGGAGTCTTGCGAGCCACTTTGATCCTCTACTGGGTTGGCGTGATGCGACCCTGTCGCATCACGCCTCAACACAAACGGGCGAGGCGCTCGAAAAGCGCACCCGCCCGGAATTTTTTCCGCTAAAAGCCCAGCCTGGCGCTTAGAAACGGAAATGCGAGAACGCGCGGTTGGCTTCCGCCATGCGGTGAACCTCATCGCGCTTCTTCATCGCGCCGCCACGGCCTTCGGCCGCTTCGGACAGTTCGCCAGCAAGACGCAGAGCCATCGACTTCTCGCTGCGCTTCTTCGCAGCCTCACGCAACCAGCGCATCGCCAATGCCATACGACGCGACGG
Source organism: Burkholderia sp. PU8-34 (assembly GCF_053427725.1). Classification (NCBI taxonomy): domain Bacteria; kingdom Pseudomonadati; phylum Pseudomonadota; class Betaproteobacteria; order Burkholderiales; family Burkholderiaceae; genus Burkholderia; species Burkholderia sp. PU8-34. The sequence continues at coordinate 15,546 of NZ_JBSAXC010000034.1, read as the reverse complement.
GCGCACTTCGACCGGAACCTGATAGTTGGCACCACCAACGCGACGGCTCTTCACTTCGACCACCGGCTTCACGTTGTTGAGCGCAACCGTGAACACTTCCAGCGGGTCCTTGCCACCCTTGGTCTGGATTTGTTCGAATGCGCCATAAACGATGCGTTCAGCGACCGACTTCTTGCCGGACAGCATCAGCATGTTCATGAACTTGGCTACATCCACGTTGCCGAACTTCGGATCCGGCAACACTTCCCGCTTGGGGACTTCGCGACGACGCGGCATGATTCTTCCTTTACCTGTTCAGTTGGGGCTATTCGCAGCCCCGCGGTCACCAACTAACCCGATCACATCTTCACGACTAACCAGCTTGGCCGGGTGACCACTTACTCGACAGCACCGGCAATCCGGCACTCCCGCCTTGACCGCCCTGAGGCGATCCCTGATCAAAAACTGCTTACTTGGCAGCCTTTGCGCGCTTCGCGCCGTACTTCGAGCGCGCTTGCTTACGGTCCTTGACGCCCTGGGTATCCAGCGAGCCGCGAACCATGTGGTAACGCACACCCGGCAAGTCCTTCACACGGCCGCCGCGGATCAGCACAACCGAGTGTTCCTGCAGGTTGTGGCCTTCACCGCCGATGTACGAAATCACTTCGAAGCCGTTCGTCAGACGAACCTTGGCGACCTTACGGAGTGCCGAGTTCGGCTTCTTCGGCGTCGTCGTGTACACACGGGTGCACACGCCGCGACGCTGGGGGCAGTCCTGCAGGGCCGGGCTCTTGCTCTTCGTCGTTTCCGACTGGCGGCCTTTGCGAACCAGTTGGTTGATGGTTGGCATTGTTTATTCCTGAAATTGAACAAAATCCGCACATCGATTTCGGGCAAAGCGAGAATCGAGGTGCGATTGACCTCCGGATCCGGAAAACGGGTGCGAACTTTCGCACGCAACCCCTCCCTCCGAGAACCGGAACCTAACATCATATTCTGGAAATACCAAGCAAGTCAACGGCTTGCGTGATTTTCCCGCATGGCGGCAGGCACTGACGGCGGGCCGGGATGCGGCCGTCAGGCCGATTCGACGACGTCGATGATCTCGTCGCCGAAGCGCTCGAGCTTGCGGATGCCCATTCCGGGAATGTGGCGCAGATCGTCGATCGTCTCCGGCGCGTTGCGCGCGATCTCGGCGAGGGTCGCATCGTGGAAGATCACGTAGGCCGGCACGCCGTCGGATTTGGCCGTCTCCGCGCGCCACGCGCGCAGCGCGTCCCAGCGCGCGCGTTCGCGCGCGCCCATGCCGGCCGTCGGATCGACCCGCGTGCCGCTGCGGCTCGACGACTGGCGCGTGCGTTGCGGCTTCACGTAGCGCCGCAGCGTAACCTTCTCGCCCCCCTTCAGCACCGGCTTCGCGGCCTCGGTCAGCACGAGCGCACCGAAGCCCCCATGATCGACAGCCAGATAGCCGTAGGCGACGAGTTGCCGGAAGATCGCCCGCCATTCCGGCTCGGACAGCGACGCGCCGATGCCGAACGTACTGAGCGTCTCGTGACCGCGCTGCAGGACCTTCTCGTTGCGGCTGCCGCGCAGGATTTCGATCAGATGGCTGGCGCCGAAGTTGAAGCCGCTCGCGCGCTGCGCGCGGAATACGCACGACAGCGCCATCTGCGCTTCACGCGTCGCGTCCCACGAATCGGGCGGCTCGATGCAGGTATCGCAGTTGCCGCACGGCTCGCTCGGCTCGCCGAAATAGTTCAGCAGGCGCACGCGGCGGCACGAGATTGTTTCGCACAGGCCGAGCAGCGCATCGAGCTTCGACGTCTGCACGCGCTTGTGCGCGTCGTCCGCATCGGACTCGTCGATCATCTTGCGTTGCTGCACGACGTCCCCGAGGCCATACGCCATCCATGCATTCGCCGGCAGGCCGTCGCGGCCCGCGCGGCCCGTTTCCTGATAATAGCCCTCGACGCTCTTCGGCAGGTCGAGGTGCGCGACGAAGCGCACGTCCGGCTTGTCGATGCCCATGCCGAACGCGATCGTCGCGCACATCACGATGCCTTCTTCGCGCTGGAACATTTCCTGGTGCTTCTGCCGCACCTCGAACTCCATTCCCGCGTGGTACGGCAGCGCGCGCACGCCCTGTGCCTTCAGCCATTCGGCCGTCTCCTCGACCTTGCGGCGCGACAGGCAGTACACGACGCCCGCGTCGGTCGTGCCGTCCGCGTTCGTGTGCTCGGCGCGAATGAAGTCGAGCAGCTGCGCGCGCGCGTTGTCCTTCTCGACGATCCGGTAGCGGATGTTCGGCCGGTCGAAGCTCGACACGAACACGCGCGCATCGTCGAGCGCGAGGCGATGGACGATCTCGTCGCGCGTGATCGCGTCGGCGGTGGCCGTCAGCGCAATGCGCGGCACCGACGGGAAGCGCTCGTGCAGCACCGACAGCTGGATGTATTCCGGTCGGAAGTCGTGCCCCCATTGCGACACGCAATGCGCTTCGTCGATCGCGAACAGGCCGATCTTCGCGCGCTCGAGCAGGTCGAGAAAGCGCCCGGTCATCAGCCGCTCGGGCGCGACGTACAGCAGGTCGATCTCGCCTTCGCGCAGCGCGCGTTCGGTCGCGGCCGCCTCCGCGCCGGACAGCGTCGAATTCAGGTAGGCCGCGCGCACGCCGACTTCGGAGAGCGCGGCGACCTGGTCCTGCATCAGCGCGATCAGCGGCGACACAACGATGCCGGCGCCGTGCCCGGCCTCGCGCCGCAGCAGCGCGGGGATCTGGTAGCACAGCGACTTGCCGCCGCCCGTCGGCATCAGCACGAGGCAATCGCCGCCGCCGGCGACGTGCTCGACGATCTCGCCCTGCTGGCCGCGAAACGCGGAGTAACCAAAGACTTCGTCGAGGATTTCGAGGGCGCGGGACATGAATGAGAACGAGGACGGCGAAACGATGACCCGGATTTTAACAACCCGCTCGCGAGTCGCGCGGCGAATCGCTCAACGTTGGCCATCCGGACAGGTTCCGATCGCGCGCATGACGGGCCTGCAGCAGGCGCAAACCCGTCATGCGCGTGAACGAGGATTCAATAAAAAAACCGCCCAGTCGAAACTGGGCGGTTTCAGCGACAGCATGGCGAGGCGGCTCGCGCCGCCCGCGCTTACTCCGCTGCCGGGTGCTGTTGCGGCTCTTCCGCAGCAGGCGTGCTCGGCGTGCTCGGCGTGCTCTGCGTGCTCGGCGTGCCGAAATCGAACGCCTCTTCCGCTGCGATCTGGTCGAAACGCTCGCGATCCGACGATTCCTTCGCCTTGCGCGCCTTGTGGAACGCGAGGCCCGTACCGGCCGGAATCAGGCGGCCGACGATCACGTTTTCCTTCAGGCCACGCAGATCGTCGCGCTTGCCCATGATCGCCGCTTCGGTCAGCACGCGGGTCGTTTCCTGGAACGATGCCGCGGAGATGAACGAGTCGGTCGACAGCGACGCCTTCGTGATACCGAGGAGCACGTTGTCGTACGACGCCGGACGCTTGTCTTCGGCGATCATGCGATCGTTCTCGTCCAGCATGTCCGAACGCTCGACCTGCTCGCCCGGGATGAAGCGCGTATCACCGTTGTCGGTGATCTGCACACGACGCAGCATCTGGCGAACGATCACCTCGATGTGCTTGTCGTTGATCTTCACGCCCTGCAGACGATACACGTCCTGCACTTCGTCGACGATGTAGCGCGACAGCGCCTCGATACCCTGCAGACGCAGGATGTCGTGCGGATCGGCCGGGCCGTCCACGATCATTTCGCCCTTGTTGACGACCTGAGCATCGTGGACCAGCACCTGCTTTTCCTTCGCGATCAGGAACTCGTGCTGATTGCCCTCGAGATCCGTGATGACGAGACGCTGCTTGCCCTTCGTGTCCTTGCCGAACGACGTCGTACCCGTGACTTCCGCGAGAATGCCGGCATCCTTCGGCGAACGCGCTTCGAACAGTTCCGCCACCCGCGGCAGACCGCCGGTAATGTCACGCGTCTTCTGCGCTTCGGTCGGGATACGTGCGAGCACTTCACCGACCTGCACCTGCTGGCCGTCCTTCACGGTGATCAGCGCGCCGACCTGGAAGCCGATCTGCACCGCGTGTTCCGTGCCCGGGATCTTCACTTCCTCGCCGTTCGCGTCGAGCAGCTTCACCTGCGGACGCACGCTCTTCGACGCCTGCGAACCGCGGCGCTTCACGTCGATCACGACGAGCGTCGACAGGCCGGTCACGTCGTCGATCTGCTTCGCGACCGTCACGCCTTCCTCGACGTTCTCGAACTTCACCGTACCGCCGTACTCGGTGATGATCGGACGCGTCATCGGATCCCACGTCGCCAGCTGCGTGCCGGCCTTGATCGTCGCACCGTCGAGCTGCAGCAGCGTCGCGCCGTACGGAACCTTGTGACGCTCGCGCTCGCGACCGAAGTCGTCGGTGATCAGCGCCTCGCCCGAACGGGAAATGACGATCTGCTCGCCCTTCGCGTTGGTGACGTAACGCATCGTGGCCGTGAAGCGCACGATACCGTTGCTCTTCGCTTCGACCGACGACGCCACTGCCGCACGCGATGCCGCACCACCGATGTGGAACGTACGCATCGTCAGCTGCGTGCCCGGTTCACCGATCGACTGTGCCGCGATCACGCCGACTGCTTCGCCGACGTTCACGAGCGAGCCGCGGCCGAGGTCACGGCCGTAGCAGGCCGCGCACAGGCCGTAGCGCGTTTCGCAGGTCAGCGGCGTACGCACGCGCACTTCGTCGATGCCGAGGCGCTCGATGTCTTCCACCGCGGTTTCGTCGAGCAGCGTGCCCGATTCGTACAGCGTTTCCTGCGTTTCCGGGTTCACGACGTCAGCCACCGCGACGCGGCCGAGGATACGGTCGCGCAGCGCTTCGACGACTTCACCGCCTTCGACGAGGGCCTTCATCGCAACGCCGTTGCTCGTGCCGCAATCGTCCTCGACGACGACCAGATCCTGCGTCACGTCGACGAGACGACGCGTCAGGTAACCCGAGTTCGCGGTCTTCAGTGCCGTATCAGCCAGACCCTTACGTGCACCGTGGGTCGAGATGAAGTACTGCAACACGTTCAGGCCTTCGCGGAAGTTCGCGGTAATCGGCGTCTCGATAATCGAGCCGTCCGGCTTCGCCATCAGGCCGCGCATACCGGCCAGCTGACGAATCTGCACCGCCGAACCCCGGGCGCCCGAGTCGGCCATCATGTAGATCGAGTTGAACGATTCCTGGCGCGTCTCGTTGCCGTCGCGGTCCGTCACCGGCTCCGTCGACAGCTGCTCCATCATCGCCTTGCCGACCGCTTCCGACGTCGCCGACCAGATGTCGACCACGTTGTTGTAGCGTTCCTGCGCGGTGACGAGACCCGACATGTACTGGCGGTCGTACTCCTTCACCTTCTTCGCCGCGTCGCCGACGATCGTTTCCTTCTGCGGCGGCACGAGCATGTCGTCCACGCAGATCGAGATGCCGGCACGCGTCGCGAGACGGAAGCCCGACTGCATCAGCTGATCGGCGAACACCACCGTCGCGCGCAGGCCGCACTTGCGGAACGCCGTGTTGATCAGGCGCGAGATTTCCTTCTTCTTCAGCGGCTTGTTCAGCACCGAGAACGGCAGGCCGTGCGGCAGGATCTCCGACAGGATCGCGCGGCCGACGGTCGTCGCGTACAGCGAGATCTTCGGCACGAATTCCGGCGCACCTTCCGACGTGTCCTCGTTGCGGACCATTTCGGTGATCCGCACGTTGACGCGCGATGCCAGCTCGACTTCCTTGTTCTCGTACGCGCGGAGCACTTCCGACACGCCGGTGAACGACAGGCCTTCGCCCTTCGCGTTGATCGCTTCGCGGGTCGCGTAGTACAGACCCAGCACGATATCCTGCGACGGCACGATCGACGGATCGCCGTTGGCCGGGAACAGCACGTTGTTCGACGCGAGCATCAGCGTGCGCGCTTCCATCTGCGCTTCGAGCGACAGCGGCACGTGAACGGCCATCTGGTCACCGTCGAAGTCGGCGTTGAACGCCGCGCAGACGAGCGGGTGCAGCTGGATTGCCTTGCCTTCGATCAGCACGGGCTCGAACGCCTGGATACCCAGACGGTGCAGCGTCGGCGCACGGTTCAGCATCACCGGGTGCTCGCGGATCACCTCTTCGAGGATGTCCCACACCACCGGCGTCTGGTTCTCGACTTCCTTCTTCGCAGCCTTGATGGTCGTCGCGACGCCCATCACTTCCAGCTTGTTGAAGATGAACGGCTTGAACAGCTCGAGCGCCATCAGCTTCGGCAGGCCGCACTGGTGCAGCTTCAGCGTCGGGCCGACCACGATCACCGAACGGCCCGAGTAGTCGACACGCTTACCGAGCAGGTTCTGACGGAAACGGCCGCCCTTGCCCTTGATCATGTCGGCGAGCGACTTCAGCGGACGCTTGTTCGCGCCCGTCATCGCCTTGCCGCGACGACCGTTGTCGAGCAGCGAGTCGACGGCTTCCTGCAGCATCCGCTTTTCGTTGCGGACGATGATTTCAGGCGCCTTCAGCTCAAGCAGACGCTTCAACCGGTTGTTACGGTTGATCACGCGGCGGTACAGGTCGTTCAGGTCCGACGTCGCGAAACGGCCGCCGTCCAGCGGCACGAGCGGACGCAGTTCCGGCGGCAGCACCGGCAGCACTTCGAGGATCATCCACTCGGGCTTGATGCCCGAGCGCTGGAATGCCTCGAGGACCTTCAGGCGCTTCGCGTACTTCTTGATCTTCGCTTCCGAGCCGGTGTTCTTCAGCTCGGTGCGCAGCGTCTCGACCTGCTCGTCGATGTTGATCGCGCGCAGCAGTTCACGCACGCCTTCCGCGCCCATCTCGGCACGGAATTCGTCGCCGTATTCCTCGACCTTGTTGTAGTAATCCTCTTCGGTCATGATCTGCCGCGCCTTCAGCGGCGTCATGCCCGGTTCGATCACCACGTACGCTTCGAAGTACAGCACGCGCTCGATGTCGCGCAGCGTCATGTCGAGCACCATGCCCAGACGCGACGGCAGCGACTTCAGGAACCAGATGTGCGCGACCGGCGAGGCCAGCTCGATGTGGCCCATGCGTTCGCGACGCACCTTCGCCAGCGTCACTTCGACGCCGCACTTCTCGCAGATCACGCCGCGGTGCTTCAGGCGCTTGTACTTGCCGCACAGGCACTCGTAGTCCTTGATCGGCCCGAAGATCTTCGCGCAGAAGAGACCATCGCGTTCCGGCTTGAACGTACGGTAGTTGATGGTCTCCGGCTTCTTCACTTCGCCGAACGACCACGAACGGATCTTGTCCGGCGAGGCCAGACCGATCTTGATCGCGTCGAAAACTTCTTCCTGTTGGACTTGCTTGAATAGATCGAGCAGAGCTTTCATTGCTTTCTCTCCGTAGTCCGATTAATTGCGGTCGAGATCGATGTCGATACCGAGCGAGCGGATTTCCTTCACGAGCACGTTGAAGGATTCCGGCATGCCTGCATCGATCACGTGGTCGCCCTTGACCAGGTTTTCATAAACCTTGGTCCGGCCGTTCACGTCGTCCGACTTCACCGTCAGCATTTCCTGCAGCACGTAGGACGCGCCGTACGCTTCGAGTGCCCACACTTCCATTTCACCGAAACGCTGGCCACCGAACTGCGCCTTACCACCCAGCGGCTGCTGCGTGACGAGCGAGTACGGGCCCGTCGAACGCGCGTGCATCTTGTCGTCGACCAGGTGGTGCAGCTTCAGGTAGTGCATGTAGCCGAGCGTCACGCGACGTTCGAACATTTCGCCGGTGCGGCCGTCGTACAGGCGGACCTGGTTCTTCGACGGGTTCATGCCGAGCTGTTCCGCGATGTCGTCCGGGAATGCCAGGTCGAGCATCTTGGCCATTTCTTCTTCGGTCGCACCGTCGAACACCGGCGTCGCGAACGGCACGCCTTCGCGCAGGTTCTTCGCGAGTTCGAGGATCTCGTCGTCGCTGAAGCTTTCCAGATCTTCCACGCGGCCCGACTCGTTGTAGATCTTCGTCAGGAAGACACGCAGTTCCTCGATCTTCGCCTGACGCTGCAGCATTTCGCCGATCCGCCAGCCGAGGCCCTTCGCGGCCCAGCCGAGGTGCACTTCCAGAACCTGACCCACGTTCATCCGCGACGGCACGCCGAGCGGGTTCAGCACGACGTCTGCCGGACGGCCGTCAGCCATGTACGGCATGTCTTCGACCGGAACGATCTTCGACACGACACCCTTGTTACCGTGACGGCCTGCCATCTTGTCGCCAGGCTGCAGACGGCGCTTGACCGCGAGGTACACCTTGACCATCTTCAGCACGCCCGGCGGCAGTTCGTCGCCTTGCGTGAGCTTCTTGCGCTTCTCTTCGAACGCGAGGTCGAACTGGTGGCGCTTCTCTTCGATCGAGTTCTTGATCGCTTCGAGCTGCACCGCTGCTTCGTCGTCCGCCAGGCGGATGTCGAACCAGTGGTAGTGGTCGAGGTCTTCCAGGTAGGCCTGGTCGATCTTCGTGCCCTTCGCGAGCTTCTTCGGACCGCCATTCGCGACCTTGCCGACGAGCATGCGCGCGAGACGCTGGAATGCGTCGCCTTCCACGATGCGCAGCTGGTCGTTCAGGTCGAGACGGTAGCGCTTCAGTTCGTCGTCGATGATCTGTTGCGCACGCTTGTCGCGCTGGATGCCTTCACGCGTGAAGACCTGGACGTCGATCACGGTGCCGCTCATGCCCGACGGCACGCGCAGCGACGTGTCCTTCACGTCCGACGCCTTCTCGCCGAAGATCGCGCGCAGCAGCTTCTCTTCCGGCGTCAGCTGGGTCTCGCCCTTCGGCGTGACCTTGCCGACCAGCACGTCGCCCGCTTCGACTTCCGCACCGATGTACACGATGCCCGATTCGTCGAGACGGCCGAGCTGGACTTCCGCCAGGTTCGAGATGTCGCGCGTGATTTCTTCCGGCCCGAGCTTCGTGTCGCGTGCAACGACGTTCAGCTCTTCGATGTGGATCGACGTGTAGCGATCGTCGGCCACGACCTTCTCCGAGATCAGGATCGAATCCTCGAAGTTGTAGCCGTTCCACGGCATGAACGCGATCAGCATGTTCTGGCCGAGCGCGAGCTCGCCCAGGTCCGTCGAGGCGCCGTCGGCCAGCACGTCGCCGCGCGAGACCTTGTCGCCCATCTTCACGATCGGACGCTGGTTGATGTTCGTGTTCTGGTTCGAACGCGTGTACTTGATCAGGTTGTAGATGTCGACACCGACTTCACCTGCGACCGCTTCGTCGTCGTTCACGCGAATCACGATACGGCCTGCGTCGACATAGTCGACGACGCCGCCGCGGAACGCCTGGACCGTCGTGCCCGAGTCGACCGCGCAGGTGCGCTCGATGCCCGTACCGACGACCGGCTTTTCCGGACGCAGACACGGCACGGCCTGACGCTGCATGTTCGAGCCCATCAGTGCACGGTTCGCGTCATCGTGCTCGAGGAACGGAATCAGCGATGCTGCAACCGACACGATCTGCGACGGCGCGACGTCCATGTACTGGATGCGGTCCGGCGTGACCATCATCGTTTCGCCGGCTTCACGCGACGACACGAGTTCGTCGATCAGCGTGCCGTTCTCGTCGATCGCGGCGTTCGCCTGCGCGATCATGTAGCGGCCTTCCTCGATCGCCGACAGGTAGTCGATCTGGTCGGTCACCTTGCTGTCCACGACCTTGCGGTACGGCGTCTCGAGGAAGCCGTACTCGTTCAGGTGCGCGTACAGTGCGAGCGAGTTGATCAGACCGATGTTCGGACCTTCCGGCGTTTCGATCGGGCACACGCGGCCATAGTGGGTCGGGTGCACGTCACGGACTTCGAAGCCCGCGCGCTCGCGCGTCAGACCGCCCGGGCCCAGTGCGGAAACACGGCGCTTGTGCGTGATTTCCGACAGCGGGTTGGTCTGGTCCATGAACTGCGACAGCTGCGACGAACCGAAGAACTCGCGGATCGCCGACGAAATCGGCTTCGAGTTGATCAGGTCGTGCGGCATCAGGTTTTCGCTTTCGGCCTGGCCGAGGCGTTCCTTGACCGCGCGCTCGACACGCACGAGACCCGCGCGGAACTGGTTTTCCGCCAGTTCGCCGACGCAACGCACGCGCCGGTTGCCGAGGTGGTCGATATCGTCCACTTCGCCCTTGCCGTTGCGCAGCTCGACGAGGATCTTGATCGTCGCGAGGATGTCGTCGTCCTGCAGCGTCATCGGGCCGACGATTTCGTCACGGCCGACGCGGCGGTTGAACTTCATGCGACCGACCTTCGACAGGTCGTACGCTTCTTCGCTGTAGAACAGACGGTTGAACAGCGCCTCGACCGCTTCTTCGGTCGGCGGCTCGCCCGGACGCATCATGCGGTAGATCGCGATGCGCGCGGCCGTCCTGTCGGCCGTTTCGTCGACACGCAGCGTCGACGAGATGTACGGACCCTGGTCCAGATCGTTCGTGTAGAGCGTCTGGATGTCCTTGATGTCCGCTTCGCGCAGCTTCTCGAGCACGCTTTCCGTGATCTCGTCGTTCGCGTTCGCGATCACTTCGCCGGTGTCGCCGTCGACGACGTTCTTCGCCAGCACGCGGCCGAGCAGATAGTCTTCCGGCACCGAGATGAACTTGGTCTTCGCGGCTTCGAGGTCACGGATGTGCTTTGCGTTGATCCGCTTGTCCTTCTGGACGATGACCTTGCCGTCGCGATCCGTGATGTCGAAACGCGCGACTTCGCCACGCAGGCGCTCCGGCACGAACTCGAGTTGCGCGCCTTCGCCCATCAGCGTGAAGTTGTCGAACACGAAGAAGTTCGCGAGGATCTGTTCCGGCGTGAGGCCGATCGCCTTCAGCAGGATCGTGACCGGCATCTTGCGGCGACGGTCGACGCGGAAGTACAGGATGTCCTTCGGATCGAATTCGAAGTCGAGCCACGAGCCGCGGTACGGAATGATCCGTGCCGAGAACAGCAGCTTGCCCGAGCTGTGCGTCTTGCCCTTGTCGTGCTCGAAGAACACCCCCGGCGAACGGTGCAGCTGCGAGACGATCACACGCTCGGTGCCGTTGATGACGAACGAGCCCGTCGGCGTCATGAGCGGAAGTTCGCCCATGTACACTTCCTGCTCCTTCACTTCCTTGACGACCGGCTTGTTCGGCGATTCCTTGTCGAGGATGACGAGGCGCACCTTCGCGCGCAGCGCGGAACAGTAGGTCAGGCCCCGCTGTTGGCATTCCTTGATGTTGAACGCCGGCGAGGACAGCGCGTAGCTCACGAACTCGAGACGCGCAAAACCATTGTGCGAAACAATGGGAAATACCGATGTGAAAGCGGCCTGCAAACCTTCAGGCTTGCGTTGCGCCGTCAGAACATCGGCTTGCAGAAACGTGCTGAATGATTCAAGCTGGGTGGCCAGCAAGAAAGGAACTTGGTGAACGATGGGGCGCTTCGCGAAACTCTTGCGAATGCGCTTCTTCTCGGTGAAGGAATATTGCATACGATCTCCGAATCACGGCGGGTGCTATCGAGGCGGAATACCTGGACGTGTCAAACCCGAGTGTTCACCGACTGAGACCCGATGGCCGTCCGACGGCTTGAACGAGCCGAGAAGCTTGGTGGTTGGCCGCTACCAACCGCTGGCTGACGGCAGCGGATGCCTGTGTTGCCCGCTACCCGACCAAACTTGCCTTCTGCAGTCGCTTCAGAAGACAAAGAGAACCGCCAATCGTGACCCATGACAACGATCAGGCGGTTTTCTTTGGCTTCTGGGGCCGACTATTCGGGCTCCCGAATGAGTGCCAGAATAACGTCCCCACAAAGCACAAAAAGGCCGGCGGTGAAAATACCGCCAGCCTTCGCACAGCGCGTCGAAACTTACTTGATTTCGACCTTCGCGCCTGCTTCTTCCAGCTTCTTCTTGGCTTCTTCAGCAGCAGCCTTGTCGACGCCTTCCTTGACGGGCTTCGGTGCACCGTCAACCAGGTCCTTCGCTTCCTTCAGGCCCAGGCCCGTCAGTTCGCGAACGGCCTTGATCACGCTGACCTTGTTGCTACCGGTTTCAGCCAGAACGACCGTGAATTCGGTCTTCTCTTCAACAGCAGCAGCAGCGCCGCCGCCTGCCGGGCCAGCGACTGCAACAGCAGCTGCCGACACGCCAAACTTCTCTTCGAACGCCTTGACCAGTTCGTTCAGTTCCAGAACGGTCATCCCTTCGACTGCTGCCAGGATGTCTTCTTTTGCGATTGCCATTTGAAATACTCCTAAATTGAATTCGGATACAGCCAGCGATCAGTTACGCTGATCTGCGTTCGCGCGCAGTAATTACGCAGCTTCGGCTTGCTTCTTCTCGGCGAGCGCGGCCAGAGCGCGCGCAAAGCCGGAAACAGGCGCTTGCATAACGAACAGCAGCTTCGAGAGCAGTTCTTCGCGGCTCGGGATGCTTGCCAGCGCTTGCACGCCAGCCTTGTCCATCACCTTGCCATCGAACGAACCAGCCTTGATGACCAACTTGTCATTGCTCTTGCTGAAGTCGTTGACGACCTTAGCAGCAGCAATTGCATCTTCCGAGATGCCGTAGATCAGGGGGCCAGTCATCTGCTCTGCCAGCGGAGCAAACGGCGTACCTTCAACGGCGCGACGCGCCAGCGTGTTCTTCAGAACGCGCAGGTAAACCTGTTGCTCACGCGCTTGCGCGCGCAGCTTGGTCAGATCGCCAACCGCAATTCCACGATACTCAGCCAGCACAACGGTCTGGGCCTTCGCGACTTGCGCGGCAACCTCAGCGACGACGGCTTGCTTGTCTTCTCTATTAAGCGGCACGGTTAGCCTCCAGAAACGATACGTTCGGCTCAACGCCTCGCGTACCTCGTTCAACAACGGCGTCCGACTCGTTAGGAGTATTTCCACCTCAGCCCGAGATCACTCTGCGGCCTGCGGCTTCACACTGCAAAACTTTTTCGGGTTCGCCATCTGCGTTGGCTTGCATTAAGGGATTGCCTGACTGCGACGCTCCCACCAACGGTCTTTGATAACCGGTTGTCCGCCGAACTGCGCAGACAACCGCCCAAAGCCCTTTAAGGCCGCTTCGGTCACGAAGCGGCCTGGATTTCTTGCTTACTGCGCGGCCAGCGTAGCCTGATCGACACGCACGCCGACGCCCATCGTGCTCGACAGTGCGATCTTGCGCAGGTACACGCCCTTGCTCGTTGCCGGCTTCGCCTTCTGCAGCGCTTCGATCAGCGCCGACAGGTTGGTGCGCAGCGCGGTCGACTCGAACGATGCACGGCCGATCGTTGCGTGGATGATACCGGCCTTGTCGACGCGGAACTGGACCTGACCAGCCTTCGCGTTCTTGACGGCGGTCGCGACGTCCGGCGTCACGGTGCCGACCTTCGGGTTCGGCATCAGGCCGCGCGGGCCGAGGATCTGACCCAGCGTACCGACGATACGCATCGTGTCCGGCGAAGCGATCACGATATCGAAGTCCATCTGGCCAGCCTTGATCTGCTCAGCCAGGTCTTCCATACCGACGATTTCCGCGCCTGCTGCACGTGCTTGCTCGGCCTTCTCGCCCTGTGCGAACACAGCAACGCGAACCGACTTGCCCGTACCGGCCGGCAGAACGACCGAACCACGAACGACCTGGTCCGACTTCTTTGCATCGATGCCGAGCTGAACTGCAACGTCGATCGACTCGTTGAACTTCGCGCTCGCGCATTCCTTCACGAGAGCGAGTGCGTCTTCGATCGCGTACAGCTTCTGACGGTCGACCTTGGCAGCAAATGCCTGACGGCGCTTGGAGATCTTAGCCATTTACACGCCCTCCACAGTGATGCCCATCGAGCGTGCGCTACCAGCGATGGTGCGAACGGCTGCGTCCAGATCAGCTGCCGTGAGGTCCGGCATCTTGGTCTTCGCGATTTCTTCGGCTTGAGCGCGCGTGATCGAACCGACCTTGTCGGTGTGCGGCTTGCTCGAGCCCTTGTCCACCTTCGCCGCCTTCTTGATCAGGACGGTCGCCGGCGGCGTCTTCATCACGAACGTGAAGCTCTTGTCAGCGAATGCCGTGATGACCACCGGCACCGGCAGACCCGGCTCCATGCCTTGAGTCTGCGCGTTGAACGCCTTGCAGAACTCCATGATGTTCAGGCCGCGCTGGCCCAGTGCCGGACCGACCGGCGGCGACGGGTTGGCTTTACCTGCAGGGATCTGCAGCTTGATAAAGCCGACAATCTTCTTTGCCATTTGAAAACCTCGTTGGAACGCCAAGCGGCGTTCGGTGAGTGATAACGCGCGTTCGCCGCTCGGCTACTGACGCTCCTCAACAGCCATGACGCGGGCCGTAAGCGCGAAGGTGGGCAGCCGAGGCTGCCCACCGAATCGGGATCAAACTTTTTCGACCTGGCCGAACTCGAGCTCGACCGGGGTTGCGCGACCGAAGATGGTGACCGACACACGCACACGCGATTTTTCGTAGTTCACTTCTTCGACGGTGCCATTGAAGTCCGTGAACGGGCCTTCCTTGACCCGCACCATCTCGCCGACTTCGAACAGGGTCTTGGGGCGCGGTTTCTCGACGCCTTCCTGCATCTGCGACATGATCTTCTCGACTTCCTTGGGGGAAATCGGCGTCGGGCGGTTACGCGCACCGCCGACGAAACCGGTGACCTTCGCAGTGTTCTTCACGAGGTGCCACGTTTCGTCCGTCATTTCCATTTCCACCAGCACGTAGCCGGGGAAGAAACGACGCTCCGTCACTGCCTTGTGGCCGCCCTTGACTTCGACCACTTCTTCGGTCGGAACCAGGATCTGGCCGAACTTGTCCTGCATGCCGGCACGTTCGATGCGCTCCTGAAGCGCGCGTTGCACGCTCTTCTCCATACCGGAGTAGGCGTGCACGACGTACCAACGCTTTCCGCTCGGGGATGCCGGAGTATCGCTCATATCATTTCCAACCCAGAATCGCCGAGAAAATCACCCATTCGATCGATTTGTCGCTCAACCAGAGCAAAATCGCCATCACGAGCACGAAACCGAACACGACGAGTGTGGTTTGCGTCGTTTCCTTGCGGGTGGGCCAAACGACCTTCCGGACTTCCTTGTACGAATCCTTGGCAAAGGCAATCAGGCCCTTGCCGGGAGCGGACATCAGCCCGACGGCCACGCCAGCGATCAACCCTACCGCCAATGCGGCACCGCGGACATACCACTGCTGGTTACCCAGCCAGAAGAAGCCCACGAATCCGGCCAACACCAGCAATACGCCCAGGGCCAGCATCAGCTTATCGCCGGAGGTATTTACAGTTTCGACGGATGGATTCGCCATAACACCTTAAAACAAATGCCACGTTCGACACGTGGCTATTTTTTGGCAGGGGCAGAGGGAATCGAACCCCCAACCTTCGGTTTTGGAGACCGACGCTCTGCCAGTTGAGCTATACCCCTAGACCATGTTGGGACTGGCTGGCGCCAGCCCCAAAACTGTCGATCAACGAATAACTGGC
>NZ_JBSAXC010000033.1:0-19789 GCF_053427725.1 Burkholderia sp. PU8-34 | reverse complement strand
ATCGTCGTGTCGAACACCGCCTCGCACCGGTCGAATACGGTCGGCTGCCTGTTCTTTGAGCACGCGACTCAAAGCCTTGTGCGGCAAGGGAGGCGGCGGGTTTTCCACATGGTTGTCCAGCGAAATTGTGGATAGTGCGGCGACGTCGGCCCGGACATCCGCGATGCGTGTTCCGGGATTCACTCTTTACTCGACTGCACGAATAGGCACCCACTGCCGGCGGCACGACCATCGCCGCTCGTCAGCATGGCGCTCGTTACGCTGTTGAAGATTCACGCGGAGCGCTCGCCCGCGTGGATGACCATCACATGACGGTCAAACACGTGAGCGTGTTCGCCGCGCGTCGCTTGAGACGCTTCCTCATGTCGCCACGCTCGCACGCGTGGCAGGGTATCAGACGGCAACTGTCAAACATGGTTAGTCAATCGTCAGCATTTGCAACGAGCGTAACAGTCCTCAAGAATCGGGGATTTCTCGATCGAGGCCCGGTAGAGTGGCTCCACCTGCCGCACGGTGCGGCGAGGAACGTAACGGGCCGCGACGACGCGGCCGGTACCAACAATGTCTTTGGGGAGAAAACCATGAACAAGATTCGTACGATGCTGCTCGGTGCCGCGCTGACGGCGTTCGCGACTTCGGCTGCTTTTGCACAGACTGCCCAGACGGGCGCGCAGGGTTCGGCAGGCGCCGGCCTGAACGTGCAGACGCCGATCCTCGGAGTCGGTGCGGGTGCGCAGGCAGGTGCCGGCGCGAATGCCGCGGGTTCGGGCGCAGGTGCGGGCAGCCTCGTCGGCGGCGCGGTGAACGGTGTCGGCAAGGCCGTCGGCGGCGTCGGCGAAGCGGCCGGCAACGTGGTTGGCGGCGCAACGAACGCAGTCGGCTCGGCGGCCGAGTCGGCGAAGGGCGCAGCGACGTCGGCTGCCCACTCGGCGAAGCAGCACGTGAAGCACGTCGCGGGTTCGGCGAAGCATCACGCGGAAGGCGCGATGTCGACGGCGGGCAATGTCGTCGGCGGCGCGAAGGCGAAGGCCGGCGAAGCGCTCGACGGCACGGCTGCGGCAGTTCAGGGCGGTGCATCGGTCGGCGTGAAGGGCTCGGCTTCGGCCCAGGGCTCGTCGATGTAAGGAGCGGCGTTCTGCCGGCGTGACAGGTGGCTCGAACGAGCCGTAGCGCCGGTGCTTGCCGGAGTCACAGGCAGACGGCCCGGTTCGCTTCGATGCGGACCGGGCCGTCCGCCTGTGAACGCGACGCGGCGCTCGCGCGCGTCGGCAACGCAGGGCTCCGCGCGTTGCCGGCGACCGGTTCGTCACGGTCGATCATCTGTTGAACGCGGAAAGTGATTTGGACTGCTTGTTGAAATGGAAGCGGGACGCTGCGGAGAACCTGCCTTTAGTGCCGGTATGACGGAGGCCTTTTCAGGCCGATTGGCTCGGGATTCGGAAGCACCCGCGCAACCGCGAGCTCGCAAAGGCGCACCGGATCGCCGGACTGGATTTTCACGTCACGGTCGACGGCCGTGGCGTCCTCGTAATCCGCTGGCCATCGTTGCGATCCTCCGTTCGGCGTCGAAGTTTCGTCGTTCGTTCTGCGCGCAGTATGCATCCGGGCCAGCTACAGCGGAAACCCTTTCGCGAAGCATTCGCGCAGATGGCTGACGAACAGGCCGACCGCGCGCGGAACGTGCGTCGCGTAGGGCCTGAGCACGTACAGCTGCTCGGCGAACGTGCCGGTGACGCGCCAGTCCGGCAATAGCCGCACGAGCTTGCCGGCCTGCACTGCGGCCTGCGCGGTGAAGTCGGGCAGCAGCGCGATGCCGAGGCTGTCGAGCGCCGCGTCGCGCAGCGTCTCGCTGTTGTTCGCAGAAAACGGTCCGTTCACCGGCAGCACGATCCGTTCCGCCGCCGCGCCGGATGCGGGCTTGCGCGGCGGGTTGTGTTCGAACGACCACGTCGCGGCGCCGGACGATCGTGGATAGAACAGGCAATCGTGGGCGGCGAGATCTTCCGGTCTGGCCGGCGTGCCGCGCCGGCGCAGGTAGGCGCGCGTCGCCACGATCACCGAACGCGTTTCGCACAGCTTCCACGCAACGCACGTATCGGGCGCCTCCGCGCTGTGGCGGATCGCGAGATCGAAGCCTTCGGCCGCGAGCGACACGAGCCGGTCGGACACCTCCAGCTGGACGCGCACGGCCGGATGGGCCTTCAGGAACGCGGGCAGCCTCGGCACGAGCTGCTGCCGCGCGAACGCCACGGGCGCCGTGACGCGCAACTGCCCGCGCACGACGCCCGCGAGCTCGCGAACGTTCGCGAAGCTGGCGGCGATCTGCGCGTATTGGCCGCGCGTATCCTCGACGAGCTGCTGCCCGGCTTCCGTCAGCCGGACGCTGCGCGTCGTGCGCTGCACGAGGGAAATGCCCGCGGCGCGCTCCAGTTCGGCGATCCGCTGGCTCACCGCCGCCTTGCTGACACCGAGCCGCGCGGCCGTCGCGGTGTAGCTGCCCTGTTCGGCCAGCATCGTGAGCCAGTGCAGATGCGTCCACAGGTTTTCGGCGTTCTGGATTTCCATAGACTGATTGTTCACGATCGAAAACAATGAGTTCAACGATAGCATCTTTGCAGACCGTCCGGCGCTCCCTACACTGCCTCCATCGCAAACCATCAACAGGAGGACGACATGCAGGCCTACCGAGACAGCGCGAACGTCGGTCATTTCATCCACGGCGCACGCACGGACGGCACGGGTACGCGTACCCAGCCGATCTTCAATCCGGCCACGGGCGCACCGGCGCGCACGCTGCTGCTCGGCGAGGCGGCAGACGTCGATGCGGCCGTCGCGAGCGCGAAGGCCGCCTTCCCGGCCTGGAGCAACACGCCGCCGATCCGCCGCGCACGCGTGATGCTGCGCTTTCTCGAACTGATGAACCGGCATCGCGACGAACTCGCCGCGATCATCACGGCCGAGCATGGCAAGGTCTTTTCCGATGCGCAGGGCGAGGTTGCGCGCGGCATCGACGTGATCGAATTCGCGTGCGGCATTCCGCAACTGCTCAAGGGCGACTATACGGAGCAGGTGTCGACGGGCATGGACAACTGGACGACACGTCAGGCGCTCGGCGTCGTGGCGGGCATCACGCCGTTCAATTTCCCGTGCATGGTGCCGTGCTGGATGTTCCCGGTCGCGATCGCGGCGGGAAATACGTTCGTGCTGAAGCCGAGCGAGCGCGATCCGTCGGCGTCGCTGTTCATGGCGGAGCTGCTGAAAGAGGCCGGCCTGCCGGATGGCGTGTTCAACGTCGTGCAGGGCGACAAGGCTGTCGTGGATGCGCTGCTGACGCATCGCGACGTGAAGGCGGTGAGCTTCGTCGGCTCGACGCCGATCGCCAGCTACATCTACGAGACGGGCGCGCGGCACGGCAAGCGCGTGCAGGCGCTCGGCGGTGCGAAGAACCATCTGGTGGTGATGCCGGATGCGGACCTCGATCAGGCCGTCGACGCATTGATCGGCGCCGCGTACGGCTCGGCCGGCGAGCGCTGCATGGCGATCTCGGTCGCGGTGCTGGTCGGCGACGTCGCCGACCGGATCGTCCCGCTGCTCGCCGAGCGTGCCCGCGCGCTGCGCGTGAAGGACGGCATGGAAGCTGATGCGGAGATGGGGCCCGTCGTGACGCGCCAGGCGCTCGAGCGCATCGAAGGCTACATCGCGGCCGGCGTGGAAGAGGGCGCGCAGCTCGTGGTGGACGGCCGCGGCCTGAAGGTGCCGGGGCGCGAGGAAGGCTTCTTCACCGGCGGCACGCTGTTCGATCACGTGACGCCCGACATGCGCATCTACAAGGAAGAGATCTTCGGCCCGGTGCTCGGATGCGTGCGCGTGAAGGACTTCGCCGACGCAGTCGAGCTGATCAATGCGCACGAATTCGGCAACGGCGTTGCGTGCTTCACGCGCGACGGCCACGTGGCTCGCGAATTCGGCCGACTGATCGACGCGGGGATGGTCGGCATCAACGTGCCGATTCCGGTGCCGATGGCGTGGCACGGCTTCGGCGGCTGGAAGCGCAGCCTGTTCGGCGACATGCACGCGTACGGCGAGGAAGGCGTGCGTTTCTATACGAAGCAGAAGTCGATCATGCAGCGCTGGCCCGAGAGCATCGAGAAGGGCGCCGAGTTCGCAATGCCGACTGCGAAGTGATGGTATGGCCGTCGTGGCGGGGACGGGATGCCGTTCCTGCGCAATGAACGGGAATGCCGCCGGTTCGCCGGCGGCATTTTTTTGCTTCTTTGCGGATGTGAGGGAAACGCGGGGCGGCCTGTCGGCGATCGGCCGGAAACTGTCGTTGGCTGTGTGCACTACGACGACCGCTTGCGGGCCGTGATCAGGCATTCACCAGGGAATCCGGCCCGTCTCCGGGGTGAAAGCCTGTAGACAGCCAATCGCTCGTGGTCAGGTTTCATGCGAGTCGCGAACGGCGTGTCAGGGGCTTGAAGAGTCGATCCTCAGCATCTAACGTGCTCTGTACGACTTCAGGAGACAGACATGGCCACGATCGAAGCGAAGTTGGCGAAAATGGGACTGGTGTTACCGCAGCCACTACAAATGCCTGCCGATGTGCACATGTCGCTGCCGTTTGCATGGGTGCGTGTGAGTGGGAAACGAGTGTTTGTCTCGGGACATGTACCGCTGAACCCGGACGGGACCATAGCGCAACCCATCGGCAAAGTGGGCGCCGAAGTGTCGCCGGACGAAGGCTATTCAGCAGCACGCCTCGTGGCTCTTGCCCAGTTGGCGAGTCTCAAGAGGGCGCTCGGCGATCTGGATCGCATTACAGCCTGGTTGCGTGTTCTCGCGATGATCAATGTCGCGCCGGCTTTCGACCAGACGCCACGTATCGCGAATGGCTTCTCGGATCTCATCCTTGAGCTATTCGGTCCAGACATCGGGGCACATGCTCGCTCAGCAGTCGGCATGGTGTTGCCTTTGAATGTGCCGGTCGAATGCGAGGCGGAGGTTGAGATCGACGGACCTTGATGATTGTCCCGTCATGTCATTGGGTTCTAGCTGTGCGTGGTCTCCCCATGCCAGCGCGGATGAGTTTCTCTTGACCATTGGGGCTGGCGGGCATCGACTACCGGAACCGTACCGTTGGATGCTCGCCGTGATTGACAGGTACCAGCTCGGAATGGGCCGGTGGTCTGCCGCGTTCGCACTGCTCACACGGCTCGGGGACGGCCGATCGCGTCGGGCGGGTGTCGGCCCGGAGCGGTCGTTCGCGTATCGATCGCGAACGACCGTCCACGACCGAACGACTGCCTTTTGACGGGTGGCTGTAACGGCAACCTTTTAGCCAGAATCGACTCACTGGGAGGTCGCGGCCGCAATTCCTTCCAGGACCGGACATTCGCAACTGCCGAAGGGCGATTGTCCGGGAAGTGCCGTGTAGCCGCCTCAGCGACGCCGCTTGCTGAACGTCAGCGAAGGCCGAGGTTCAGTCCAGGACCGAAAGGGAAATGTCGGCCACCAACGGCCATTGGCTCGCGCTCTCCTGAGGCCGTTCGACCGTCGGCGCCACGTAAGCAATAGCCCCTCGCGCGCCGGTCCAACCCGCGTCGGCATCGGCCATTCCGTTCGTCGGCCTGTGCCGATGCAGCAAATAAACAACACTCGATAACAAATCCCTATGCTGTCGATGATTCGAGTGACTATGCTGCCATTCACGGTCTTGTTGTTGTTCCCGCGGAAGAAATGATTCAGTCGGCTCATCAACTATTGTGGATCGCTAATGAAAAAAATCGTCATTTCCAGTGCCGCTGGCGCACTTTTCGCTATTGCGACGTCGCCGGCATTTGCACAAAGCTCGGTCACGCTGTACGGCATCGTCGATGAAGCCGTTCGGTATCAGACGAATGCCGGCCCGGGTGGCAAGGACCAGGTCTCCATGACGTCCGGCCCGGAAACCCACAGCCGCTGGGGTTTGAAGGGCAGTGAGGATCTGGGGGGCGGCTGGGCCGCAGTCTTCCGCCTCGAAAACGGTTTCGAAGCCTTCAATGGACAACTACACGTCCCCAACACAATATTCAGTCGACAGGCTTTCGTGGGGCTGTCGAACGACCAGTGGGGCGCGCTGACCTTCGGTAGGCAATATGCGCCCGCCTACGACACCTTGGGGGATATCTTCGACCCGTTGACCGTTGGCAACTACTGGCAAAACAGCTGGCCGTATAACGGCATCGGCGGTTACCTGGAAGTCAACAACGCGGTCAAGTACAAGGGCACCTTCTATAACCTGGCGATCGATGCCCTTTACGGTTTCGGCAACCAGGCGGGCGCGCTCGGTCTCGGCGCCACCTACGCCGTGGAACTGACGTACACATTCGGCCCTGCCATGCTCAACGCAGGCTACCAGCAGGTCTCCGTGCCGACATCTGCGACCGGCACTTCGGTTGGCACCAGTGTCGGCAGTGCAATCAATGGCGCCAAGATCAACTTTCTGCACATCAGCGGCGCATATCAGCTCACCAACGACATCCGACTGCTGGCTGGCTGGCTGCATGGGCAGGACCAGACTGGTCTGACCGACGGCAACATGCAGCAAGCTGGCGCGCCGACGCTGAAGGGCGCCAGCCCCAACCGCATCGACGACACGTTTTACGTCGGTGCGAACTGGAAAGCCACCGCTCCACTGCTGTTCACGTTCGCCTACTACTACGGGCACACGCGCAATGCTGAGCTGCTCGACGGCTCGCTCGGCAGGGGGGTGAATCAATCGGCTAGCGTTCTCGCCGAATACTCGTTCTCCAAGCAGACGGAAGTCTACGCGATCACGGACTGGGCGCGCGGCACGGGAGCCTTCTCCGCCGACTACCCGGGCGGGGTCGATTCCGCCGGCGTTCCGACCAACAACATTGGCCGAACCAACCAGCTGGGCGTGGCAGTCGGTCTTCGCAAGATATTCTAAAGACGCGTCATACCCTCCGACGCGGAACATGCGTCGGGTGCACGGGACAGCGCAACATCGGCGCGCTGTCCCTCGCGACGTCTCGACGATTAACCCGACCTTCGCATCGAGACGTTTAACGGCCGCGGGCGGCAGGATCCAAAGGCAACACGCTGACCGCAGCACGTGAGTCGGCCTTTGGTGCCGTGCTACCAACGACGGCAGTGGAGGTGGATTATTCCGTCATCGCGGCTGCGTAGATGTCGTTGTCCGTCGGAACCGGCCGTTGAAGTCACGGCGGACGTCGTTCGCGACGGACTGACAGAGAGGCTCGTGTCATCCCCTTCAGTGTGAATGAGGCGTGCCTTCCGGGACCGTGAACGTCACCGTCTGCCTGCACTCCGTGCAACCAGCGAATACGTGGTGTTGGGCGTCGACCAACTCGACGAGCATCTTGTCAGGCGCGCAAGGACCTTAGGCCCGTACGCACTTCGTTCGCGAAGATCATCGGTTCTTCCCATGCCGCGAAGTGGCCGCCCGTTTCGGGTTTGTTGAAGTAAATCAGGTTGTGATAGGCCTTTTCGGTCCAGCTCTTCGGCGCCTGGTAGTTTTCTCCCGGAAACGCGCTGACGGCGGCAGGCACGTTGACGTCGGCCGCGAGGAAGAAATT
The DNA here is from genome assembly GCF_053427725.1 of Burkholderia sp. PU8-34. Taxonomy (NCBI): domain Bacteria; kingdom Pseudomonadati; phylum Pseudomonadota; class Betaproteobacteria; order Burkholderiales; family Burkholderiaceae; genus Burkholderia; species Burkholderia sp. PU8-34. The sequence continues at coordinate 12,191 of NZ_JBSAXC010000033.1, read as the reverse complement.
CGCGTGCGACTCCCAATAGAAGCGCGCCGCCGAGATGCCGGTGTTGGTCAGCCAGTACAGCGTGATGTCGTCGAGTATGTCGTCTCGCGTCAGCGCGCCTGCTGAATGACCGTTGACAGGGCGACCGAGCACGGCTGCGCTCAACGCCGCCGCCGGCTGGCCGTAGCCGTCGCCGTGGTCGAGCAGCCAGGAAGCCAGCGCGACGGGTGAATCGGCAAGTCCGTACAGCGTCTGCGGGCGCGTGCCCATTTCGAAAGCGTAGCCGCGCTTCTTTTTGAAGTTGGCACTCAACTGCTCATATGCGTGCTTTTCCTCTTCCGATAAGCCGGCAGGCATCGCGTCGCCCGCGGCCAGCGACTTCAGAATCTCCGCCGGAACCGAGGCAGGAAAGTTCACATGAATGCCGATCAGTTCGGGCGGCGCCTGTTTGGCCATGATGTTCGTGACAATCCCGCCGAGATCGCCACCCTGCGAAGCAAAGCGCTCATAGCCGACGCGTTTCATCAGTGTGACCCACGCGCGCGCGGTGCGCTCCGGTCCCCAGCCCGTTGTGGTCGGTCTCGCCGAAAATCCGTAACCGGGCAAAGAGGGAATCACGAGATGAAAGGCATCCGACGCCGGTGCGCCGTACGCAGTCGGATTGACGAGCGGGTCGATGATCTTGAACTGTTCGATGACCGAGCCGGGCCAGCCGTGCGTCACGATCAACGGCATCGCGTTTTCATGCTTCGATCGCACATGGATGAAGTGAATATCGAGTCCGTCGATCTCAGTGATGAACTGCGGATACGAATTGATCCGCGCCTCGCATTTGCGCCAGTCGTAGCCGGTTGCCCAGTATTGCGCGAGTCCCTGAATGGTGGCGAGCTGAATGCCCTGCGATTCGTCGGGCACCGTCTCGCGATCCGGCCAGCGCGTGGCCTTGATGCGTCGCCGCATGTGCACGAGCTGCGAGTCGGGGACGTGAACGCGGAACGGCCGGATCGCCGTCTTGTCGCCGTTCGCGGGTTTGGCGATCGTGCCGATTGCCGGGCTCGTTTCCGCGAAGGCGAGCCGGCTGAGCGAGCCTGTCGCGAGCGCCGCGGCGGCCATACCGACAAAGTGCCGGCGCGATGAGGATTGGGGCGTGTCTGTTGACATGGGATCGGTCTCCTGCCTTGGATCAGCGTGTTGCGTTGCGCGTGAAGTCCGCGATGTGCAGTCTCACGAAGTCGTACATGCTCATGGGTTTGCGGCCCGTGAGTTCGAACAGGGCGTTCGTCATGCGGTCATATCGTCCCTGAGCGTGGAGGTCGACCATGACGGCCAGATGCCTGAAGACATGATCGGGAATGCCGAGCTCGCGCAAAATGCGTGCGTGCGCACGCCGATTAACGCGACGATTGGCTCATCATCCGCGTGCGCCTTGCAGAAAGCCGAGCATTGTCTTCGTAACCAGTTCGGGCTGCTCCTCCTGGATAAAGTGCCCGCTGTTCTCTATGTCGACGGCGCTCATGTCGACCGCCTTTTCTCCGACGACCATTTTCATCCACTTGTATGCGGGACCGCCCATCACGAGAACGGGCATTTGCAACTGGCCGTAATTCTTGTTGTCGCTGATGTCCTGAGGGAAGGCCTGATACCACGCGTTGCCCGCGCGGATTGCGGCGGCACTGTCATACGCGTGCTCGTACACGGCGCGGTCGCGTGCGTCGACGGCTTTCTCATTCACAAGAAAGTAGTGGAAGAGCCAGTCCTGTTCAAGCCGGACGTGGCCTGCCAGCAGCTGCTCCGGCAAACCTCTGACCTGATTGAACGCGAACCACCACAGGTTCGGGCGCGCCGAACCCAGCCTGTCACCGTATGCGCCCTGGGCGGGCAGAAGCGGAAGCGTCTGCAGGCTATCGTCGGGATGCGGAAACTCCATCATCACCAGCTTGTCGGTGGCTTCCGGATAGTTCTGCGCGTAGGCGAACGCCACAGCCGAGCCGATGTCGTGTCCCGCGATCGCAACCTTGTCGTATCCAAGCGATTGCGTCAGTTCATGAATATCGGCGGCCATCGTTTTCTTGTCATAGCCGTCGGCGGGTTTCGACGACGCGCCCATGCCGCGCAGATCCACCACGATCACGGTGTAGTGCTCGGCAAGCGCCGGCATGATCTTGTGGAAGGTCCACCACGTTTCGGGCCAACCGGGCAGCAACACGAGCGGCTCGCCCTTGCCGCCGACCACATAATGCAGCCGTATGCCGTTCACGGTCGCATAGCCATTTTTGAATCCGGGCAGCGACTTCACCAGCGTGCCGTCCGAGATGTCGGTCTTTGCGGCGGCGGGCTTGCGCACATGTGTCGCGACGGATGCATCCGTCGCGGACGTCTGCGTGTAGCCGGGCGAGGCGGCGGCCAACAGCGCCGCGACGACGATGCTCGCGCAGCCGGTCCTGATCATTGCGTTCAAAGCAGATACTCCTTCGATAGAGGGGCAATTCGAAGTTCGCAGGTCATGCAGCCTGGCTGCGCAGCTCGTCGAAACCCTGGTCGTTGACGATCATCGGCTGCGACGCGCGTTCGTGAATATGCGCGGTCGGCGTGCGGTCAATCATCAGACTCAGCAATTCGGGGCGGTTGTAGTGGCCGGCCGAGTCCATCAGCATCTTGCGGCGGTCGATTTGCGTGAAGTCGAGATCGACGATCACTTCGCCTTCGCCCGAGCGCAGCGGTTCGGCCATCAGCATGCCGTCTGGCGAAACGATCGTGGTGAAGCAGCCGCCCGAGATCGGACCGATTCCACAACCGGTATCTTTCATGATTTGCGCCTGCTGGTCCGCGTCCAGCCACGCCGTTGCATTCACGACGAACGCGCCGGATTCCAGCGCGTGCTGGCGGATATTGATTTCCATCCGCTGCGCGAATCCCTCGCCGAAGGCGGAACCCGGATACATCGCCGAATGGATCTGCTCGCCGTCGGCGATCATCGCGTAGCGGGCGAGCGGGTTGTTGTGCTCGAAGCATGCGAGCTGGCCGATCCGGCCGACGGCGCTGTCGACTGCACGCAAGCCCGAGCCATCTCCCTGGCCCCAGACTATGCGTTCGAAATGCGTCGGCGTGATCTTGCGGCGGCGCTGGATCAGCGTGCCGTCGGCATCGAAGAGCAATTGTGTGTTGTACAGCGTGCCGCCATCGCGCTCATTGACGCCAATGGACACGACCATGCCGGCCTTTCGCGCGGCTTCGCCGATCGCATCGGTAGCAGCGGACGGCACCGTCACCGCCTGTTCGAGCAGACGCAGATGTTCGGTGCCCGAAAGAAGCTCGATGCCCGTCTGGACGGCCGCAAAGTATGGGTAATAAGGCACGACCGTCTCCGGGAAGGTGGCGAACTGCACGCCTTTCTGGCCGAGTTCGTGGATTTTCTGCACGACCTTGGCGACGGTGGCTTCACGGCTATAGAGCACCGGGCTGAACTGGACTGCGGCGGCTTTGACGACTTTCATGAAAAACTCCATTGACAATGGGCAGGGGTACCAGGCATCGGTCGATCTTGCATATGCAACATCGGCCGAAAAATTTCAGACCATGCGCAGCGGCAATTTGCGCGCGATATTCATGAGCTGATGGGCGCCGTCTTCGCCGATGAGGCGCGCCGCGTGGCCCTGTGCAGCCGACCACGCACTCGCGGCATTTTTGAGCAGCACCTTGCCTTCGTGCGTGAGCGACAGCGGGCGGCTTCGACCATCGCTTGCCGGGACGCCCTCGGCAACCCAGCCCCGCGCGATCAGCGGCTGCAGATTCCTCGTCAGCGTCGAGCGCACGTGTTGATTCCGTCGGCCCAGATCCGAGCGGCTAACGGGTCCGAACTCCGCGATCAGCACGAGCAGCGAGAACTGCGGCGCCACGATGCCGAACTGACGCAACGCCTCGTCATAGACGGAAGTCAGGACGCGGGAGATCTGCCGGGCGCGCGTCATCAGGCAATCACGCGCGATCTGGCTGCTCAGCGGTTGAGCCGCGGTGCGGTCAAGTTCAGCGGTTCCGTTCGACTCGTGTTGCATGTGCGCTCTTTCGGTAGGCCAGTTCTTGCGGTGCGGTGTTCTGCTCGCGATGGGCGTATTTGAGCGGATGAACGTATCTCGCTCGTGTCCGAAAGTGGGTTTTGCGTATGCGTGCGTATCCCTGGCTGCTGCAGATACGTTGAGATACAAAAGAACAGTGCGGGGAAAGTGGGACGGATATGAAGAGGGCTGCGGCTTGATGATCTCGCGCGGCCTCAGCGGCCGTTCGGGTCTGACTCGGCTTCCATATTCTCCGCCGTGGCACGCGAGAATCGCATTTGATATTCACTCGGCGACAAACCGGTCTTGCGCTTGAACAATTGCCGAAACGTGCTGATATCGCCATAACCGACCCGCTGACTCACCGCCTCGAGCCCGATTGGCCGCGTTTCCAGCAGCCTTTTCGCGACTTCGATACGCAGATTCTGCAGATACGTCAACGGTGCGAGCCCGACGGCTTCCTTGAAGCGGCGATTGAGCGTGCGTTCGCTGACAGCAAGCGACGCCGCCAGATCGCTCAACCGGAAGCCCTGCTGCAACGTCGCCTCCATCTGCTGCTGGGCGCGCGCGACGAGCGTGTCGGTATGCCCGTGTTCGTCGAGAAGCGTGGCAAAGGAAGCCTGCGACGTCCGGTTCATGTCGATCAACAGCGCCTTCGCGGTCGTCGTGGCGAGCTCTTCGCCGGCGAAGGTTTCGACTAGCCGCACCGCGAGGTTCAGATACGACGTCACGGAACCGCCCGAGATGATGCCGTCTTGCGCGATCAGCAGTTCCTGTGCGCGCACTTCGACACGCGGATAGCGGCGCGCGAAGTCCGTGGCTCTCGCCCAGTGCGTCGTTGCGGCGCGGCCATCCAGCAGGCCCGCCTCGGCGAGCAGGTAGTTGGCCGTGCAATACGCCGCCAGCACGGCCCCCGCCTTGCGTTGACGCCGCAGTGCGGAAGACAGCGCGTCCAACTGCTCGCGGCGCCCGATGAATTCGTCGATGTTCGAGAAAAACGGTGCCGTTAGCAGAACGGCGTCCGCCCGTTTGCGCGGATCGATCTTGCCGTCGACGTGAATGGTCTGACCCGACGCAGCCGTGACGGGTTGCCCGTCGAGCGATTCCACGCGCCATGCAAGCACGGGCACGGATGGCGTTCCCGGTGCAGCCTTGCGCGCATGGAACTGATTGGCCGCGCTGAAAACATCGACCGGGCCCGCGACGCCGGACGCGAGGATTCCGTCATAGACCCAGATGCGGACGATAGCCATGGCGTGTCTGAAATTCCTTGAATAATGGCGATGCTGCCACTTCCGGCCGCACGAGTAAACCCCGATCATGGCCACATCCAATGACCTGAAAGCAGGAGCAGCACCATGCCAATGATCGATGCACTGTGGCCTGAAGATGCGCTGACGCCCGAAGCCGAAGCGCGGCTCGTCAAGGAACTGACCGATATCCTCATCGAGGCGGAAGGGTACGATCCCGCCAATCCGATCGCACAGCGAGTCACGGTATTCCATCTTCATCGGCCGGCTGCGATCTACATCGGCGGCGAGCGTACGAACGCGAAACGCTACCGCATCATTCCGACTGCACCCGAAGGGCAATACACCGACGAATCGCGTCGCGCGCTCGTCAGAAACGTCACGGAAGCCGTGGCGCGCGCCGAAGACCGGCCGTTCGATGACGTCGCGCCGCGCGTCTGGGTCTTCCCGACCGAGATTCCGGATGGCGCCTGGGGGGCGCGCGGCGCGATCCGGACGCTGCCCGATATTCACGCGCTGCTGGCGGGCGAGTCCGAGCGCGGCGCGGGCGTTGGACGCCTCGCACGACGCCGTCTGGAAAAAGCGCGCATCACGCTTGAAGCAGCGCTCGATGCCGCTAGCTCGGGCATCGCAAGCAAACCGTAACTGGAGCACCAGCATGAAATTCAACGACACAGCCCCCGTGATGGCACCCGCTGGCGGTCCGCCGCTCTGGCTGACGAGCCTCGCTGAACACGCGACGCTCGAAGCCACCGTCCTGAAGCGCCCGATCGAAGGACGAGCCGATATTCTCTCCGTCATCAAACACGCGGTCTCGCTCTACGAATTCCAGCATCACAGCTACAAGGGCGAGATCGGCAACGGTTTGTATATGGAATCCTATCGTTCGCAGATCCAGGGCATGCCGATCGAGACGATGGTCGTCGCGCATATGAACGAAGAGGGCGAGACGGATTCCGTAGTCATCAATCATCGCCCGCTCAATGCAGCGCTGCTGTTTTCGACACTCATGTGGGAGCGCGTCGACGAGCGCTTCCGCGATCGCTATCTGACGGGACCGGAAGTAGCGGCGCTGAATACGGTAGCTGAAGACTGCACTCGCAGCCTGTGTTCGAGGCCGCATGATGAAACGGCTTCTTCTTGATCTGACAACAGCCTCTATGCTGGTCGCTTCTGCTGGAGTTTCCATGGCACAAACCACTCCGATGCCAACCACGCCAACCACGCCAACCACGAAGATATTGGCAATTGGCACCTTTCCACCGGGCACGGACATGCAGCTTGTCCAGCACATTCTTCCGACCGAAGTCCGCGAGACGGCGCAGCTCTACCTCGAGGGCAAGATTGATCAGTGGTATTCACTGCAGGACCGGGCCGGGGTGGCGTTCATCCTGAACGTTACCGACGTAAGTCAGGCACATGAGATGCTGGAGGAACTTCCGTTGGGGAGAGCGCACTTGATGACGTTCTCGCTGCTCCCGATCGGCCCACTGAAGCCGTTGAGCAAGCTTTTGAATCCGCCTTCCCCCTAGTGGAAAGCGCTGGAACGCGCCGGGCTGCTGCGCCGCTGGGTCCCTCTAAACGTGCATGTTCTCGGGCTGCGCGGCGCCAGGCGCGACAGTTGGAAATAGAGGCAGGCGCACTATTTTTTGGCGTCCCCCGGGATTCTGAAACAATGAAGTGCAATTTGCCTCGCGCAATTTCGCACCAAACGGAAACCACGATCATGTCCGAACTTTTAACGATGGCGACAGCCTTCCCCGCAGTAGCGGTAGGCATTTCCCCATGCAGGATCGTGCCGACGTCATCCTCGTCGGCGCCGAAGGTTGAAATCGGCGAGGTGCAGGTCAATCCTGACATCAAGCTGCGTCATATGGTCTATCGGCCCGCGCATCCAAAGGGTTCGGTATTGTTCCTGCACGGGTTCCCGGAGACGATGTATGCGTGGAAGGCGATTGCCGAATCCCTGTCCTGCGACTACGAGGTGCACGCGTTTGACTGGCCTGGCTACGGACAATCCTCGCGTCCCGGTGCCGATCGCTTCTCTTACGCGCCGAAGGATTATGCCCAGGTGCTGGAAGACTATATCCGCACGTCTGGCATCGATGGTTCGAAGCTGGTGATTTATGCGACCGATATCGGGGCCTTGCCTGCGCTGCTGGCAGCATTGAAGCAACCGGATATCGCCAGGGAGATCATTGTTGGCGACTTTGCTCCATTCAACCGCCCCCAGTATATGTACGAAAGCCTGCAGGGCCTGAAGTCAAAGCCTTCGTCTGACGCCGTGCATGCCGTGATGAACAAGAACCGTGACGAAATTCTGGCAAACACATTCTTCCGCGGCATGTCGGCGGACGAGCGCTATGCGTTGTCTCAAGAGTTCAAGGACGATATGGCCAAAGGCTGGGACGGTGATGTCACGTCGGCAGACGCCTTCTTCCACTACTATTCCTGCTTCACCCGCGACCAGGACTACTTCGAAGCCAATATGTCAAAGCTGAAGGTCCCCGTGAAGGTGGTGTGGGGCGAGCAGGATATCTATATCAAAAAGGAAATGGGCGTCGAGTACGCGAACCGTAACGGTGTGAAGCTTTCGATTCTCCCTGACCTCGGCCACTATCCGCATCTGCAAGCGCCTGAACAGACGGTGAACGAAGTTCGGGCCGCGTTTGGCGCGGGCAGCAATGCCGTGAGTGACTAGAGCGAGGGTGCTGTCGATGCGCAGGTGGTCGCCGGCACCGCAATTCGTGAGGAACTGCAAGGCATCCGAAGCACCGCGGAAGGGGCCATTGATGTCCCGCCAACCTGAGCGGCCGCTTCGGGTTCTTGCATGTGTCTGTGTCAATGCGAACCGCAGACTCCTTGCAATAAAAAGGACCGCGGCCGAACACATGGGACGACCGTGAGGGACCAAAACACGGAAGTGGCTTTGGTACATACTGTTTCGGCGATTGACGATCGGCCGATCGTCATCGGTGACCGGGACATCCGTCATGCGCCTGTACAGTGCATTGTTTTTGCTCGTCGGTACCTTGCTGACCGCGGGAGGGTACGGGGCGACCTTTCTGCTGTCGATGCGCTTCGGGGCGATCGGCGGAAACGACGTTGACACCGGGGTGGCGCTCGCCGGCGCGATGGCCGGCACAGCGATCGGCGTGTCGCTCGTCGGCTGGTTCTCGCAGCACATCGGCACGACGCGAATGGCCGCGCTCGCGGCGCTCTGCGTCGGTGCCGGTGTCGCGGGCTTCGCAATCATCGAACGCGTTGGCCTCCTTGACCTGTTGCCCGGATTCCTCATCGGATTCGGCTGGGGCGCGTTCTACCTTGCCGCGCCGATGTCGCTAGCCGAGCGAACGAACGATGCGGATCGCGGATTGTGGTTCTTTCGTTTCGCAACGTTTCAAATGGCGGGCATCGGCGCCTGCCCGGCGCTCGCTGCGTTCGCCATTCGTTCGCTGCACTGGTCGGTCAGCAGCGTGCTCTATACGGTCGGCGGCCTGTGCGTGATCGCATCCGTCATGCTGGAAACCTTCGGTCGGCTGTCGCCGCGCGCGCCCGAATCGCCGTTACGGGACCAGTGGCTCCGCAACATCGGCGCGATCGCCCGCACGCGAGCGCTTTATCCGATTGTCATGATCGCGCTGGGCGCCAGCGTCTTCTCAGGCTTGATGACGTTCCAGATGTCTTTGGTGCAGGGAACGCATGCGCATGCAGGCACGTTCTTCAGCCTCTACGCGGTGACAGTCGTATTGACGCGGTGGCTGCTTTCGCGGCTCGTCATCAATGTGCGCTCCGAAACCGCCACGAAAGCGTTGCTCGTCATGATGGTGCTCGGCATCGCGGCGATGTTCGCGGTGCCGTACCACGCATCGTTCCAGTCTGCGGCCGCGGTGTTGCTCGGCGCCGGGTACGGCCTCGTATATCCGGTCATCCAGGCGCAGGCGGTCAACGATTCCGAAGCGACGCATCGACGCGCGGCGTTGACGTGGTTCGTCGCATCGTATTTCATCGGCGTATTCGGCTTTCCATCGGTCGGCGGCTGGGTGCTGGTCCACGTCGGCAAGGACGCGTTGCTGGCGCTCATCGCGTTGTGCGGCCTCGCGGCGCTGACGCTTGCGATCCTGCAAGACGGGCGCGTATCGACGCGCCCGCGGTAGCAACGTGGCACGGCCGGATCAAAACCTGTCGACGTCGTCACCGCCTGCGCAAGCGTGCGGCGGCAGTTGTTCTGATCGCACGAGAGCTTGACGTTTTCGTCGATCACCGGCGCGAACGATTTGCTCGGAGGAAAGTCATGCAAACGTTCGTGTGCCTTTGCTCGTCAGCAAATTAAAAAGGCCCGCACGATGGCGGGCAGAATTACTGCGCTGGAAATGACTACGCAAGTCGGCTGGACGCCTCCGCGGAATGGTCAGGACTTTCGCCGCCAACCGTCATTCGCGAAGTTCCGGCAAGGTCTCGAATCGGAGCGCAGTTCGGATGGGGCGTGGAGTTGCTTCGTCCGCGAACCCGCGACGCCACCTGAACCATTCAACCGCTACGATGCCCACCGTCCATGCGCCCTGCACAACGACCGATCCCGACGGCCGCGGGATCGGTGTTCCGACTGTGCTTAGAAGCGCGTCAGCATGCCGACCGCACCCATCACCTGATTGCTCGTCGCAGAAGTGCCGCCCGCGTTGTACATCACTGCGAGGTTGTTGTGGCCGATTGCGTGCTGATACATTGCTTCGGCGTACAGTTCCGTGCGCTTCGACAGCGAGTAGCGTGCGATTGCGTTCACCTGGTTCCACTTCGGATCGGCGCCGATCTTGCCCGTGCCGTTCAGGTGGGCGTCCGTGTACGTATCCATCAGGCCGACGGAGAGCGCCGGCGTCACTGCGTACTTGACGTTCAGTTCGTAGTTGTCGAAGTGAGTCGAACCGCCCGTCATGCCGAACGCGTTCGTATTCTGGAACTGGCTGTGCGTGTAGACGAAGTTGACCGCTGCCGGGCCGAACGAATAGCCGATGCCTGCACCAGCCGTGCGCTGCACGTCTGCCGTCAGGCTGCCGCCGCCCACGGTCGACTTGAACTCGGTCGGGTCAACGCCACCGGTCGTCGTGGTGCCGACCTGCTTCGAACCATTGACCTGGAGGTAGGCAGCAGCCAGTCGCAGCGGGCCGTTGTTGTAGCTCGCGCCGACGCTGTAAGCGCGGTCGATCGTGAAATCGGTGCTGTTGCTGAACGCGTACACGGCGCCGAACTTGAAGCCGGCATAGTCGACGCTCGAGAACTTCACTGCGTTGTTCAGGCGAATGCTGTGCTGCAGGTTGTCGTTGTCGTACACGTGCGCGAAACCCGAGTCGCCGAACGCGCCTGCCGTGCCGGACAGCGGCGCGACGAAGTCGACCATCGAGTCATACTGGCGGCCCATCGTGACGGTGCCATAGGGCTCGGCGGTCAGGCCGACGAACGATTGACGGCCAAACATCCGGCCACCCTGACCGAGCGTGCCGTTGTTGACGTTGAAGCCGTTTTCGAGCACGAAGATCGCCTTCAGGCCGCCACCGAGATCTTCCGAGCCGCGCAGGCCGAACCGGCTACCGCTGATGTTGCCGCTTGCCAGTGCGACGCGGCCACTACCATGGCCGGGTGCGCCGTTCTGAACATTGTTCGTGTACGCGATACCGGCATCGACCAGGCCGTACAGCGTGACCGAGCTCTGTGCGTTGGCGGCGGATGCTGCAAATGCGGCACAAACAGCGACAGCAAGGGAAATTTTTTTCACGAGAACACCCCGAACTTTCATGACATGAGAAGGAGAAACGCCGCGAAGTATAAGAACGCGCGCCCGGCACGCAAACCGAATTACTCAAATTTCGATTGTTACGGTATGTGGAATAAATCTTCATAAAATTGTCGCAATCTAGCTGCGACGCGGTTTCAGGCGTCCGGCCACCCGGATCGCGGACCCGATGTGCTTCCAATACGCGTAAATACGAGTTGCATTTCCACAACGGCTATCGGTCGCCAAGGTGGTCGCTCGCACCGGAGTTGGACGCGTATTACGCGCGCCGGACCGGAAAGACCATGCGTGTCGCGCCCGGCAATCCGGAAACCGGCGGCGTGGATGTCGATGCGATCGTCTCGCTCGTCGACGCGGATACTGCGCTGCTCGGCGTGATGGTTGCATCGAACATCTCCGGCCGGCGCGGTGCGGATTTTGCCGCTGCACTGTCATGCGCCCGAGGCTATCGGACGTTTCCTTGTCGTGACCGAATCGCTTGCGGCACGCTGACCACGCGGCCCGGGTTTCCGGGCCGGGTCGCGTCGGGCTTCGGAACGCGAGCGGACCAATAGGCTCGGGCTATGGCCGGCAGAGTCAATCGATAGTTGTGGACGTGTGCGATTGCGCGTGTAATGGCCTGCGAGATTGGACGATGCCAACGAATCCATGGAGGAGCAACGCGTGAAAGTTGTCGTAGCCGTGAAAAGAGTGGTCGATTACAACGTGAAGGTCCGCGTGAAGTCGGACAGCACGGGTGTCGATATCGCGAACGTGAAGATGTCCATGAACCCGTTCGATGAAATCGCCGTGGAAGAGGCGGTGCGGTTGAAGGAAGCGGGCATCGCGACCGAGGTGGTCGCGGTGTCGGTCGGCGTTGCGCAGGCGCAGGAAACGCTGCGCACGGCGCTGGCGATCGGCGCGGACCGCGCGATCCTCGTCGAGTCGAACGACAGCGTCGAGCCGCTGGCCGTCGCGAAGATCCTGAAGGCGCTGGTCGACAAGGAACAGCCTTCGCTGGTGATCCTCGGCAAGCAGGCGATCGACGACGACTCGAACCAGACGGGGCAGATGCTGGCTGCGCTGGCGAGGCTGCCTCAGGCGACGTTCGCGTCGAAGGTCGTAGTAGCCGACGGCCGTGCG
>NZ_JBSAXC010000032.1:0-19893 GCF_053427725.1 Burkholderia sp. PU8-34 | reverse complement strand
GCACCAGCCGGCGCACCTGACGCTGAAGGATGCGAGCGTGCCGGTGAACGTGAACCTGCGCACGTATGCGGGCCCGGAAGCGCGCTTCTGTCCGGCCGGCGTCTACGAGTTCATCAAGAACGATAGCAACGAAGATCGCCTGCAGATCAACGCGCAGAACTGCGTACACTGCAAGACCTGCGACATCAAGGACCCGACGCAGAACATCGTGTGGGTGACGCCGGAAGGCGGCGGCGGGCCGAACTACCCGAACATGTAACGCCTGATCGCGCCTAAGTGCGCGAACGAACTGGAGACGAACGATGAGCAATGCAGCGAAAGAAGTCGTGGTGGTGAGCGGCGTCCGTACCGCGATCGGTGATTTCGGCGGGAGCCTGAAGGACTTCGCGCCGACGGAACTGGGTGCGAAGGTCGTGCGCGAAGTGCTGTCGCGCGCGAACGTGTCCGGCGATGCGGTCGGCCACGTCGTGTTCGGCCACGTCGTGAACACGGAACCGAAGGACATGTATCTCGCGCGCGTCGCGGCGATCGACGGCGGCGTTGCGCAGCACACGCCGGCGCTGACCGTGAACCGCCTGTGCGGTTCGGGCCTGCAGGCGATCGTGTCGGCCGCGCAGACGATCATGCTCGGCGACGCCGACGTCGCGATCGGCGGCGGTGCGGAGAACATGACCCGCGCGCCGTACAGCGTGCCGGCCGCGCGCTTCGGGCAGCGGATGGGCGACGCGAAGCTCGTCGACATGATGCTCGGCGCGCTGCACGACCCGTTCCAGTCGATCCACATGGGCGTGACCGCCGAGAACGTCGCGCGCAAGTACGGCATCACGCGCGACGACCAGGACGCGCTCGCGCTCGAGTCGCATCGCCGCGCGGCGCGCGCGATCGCCGAAGGGCGTTTCAAGGATCAGATCCTGCCGATCGCGATTCGCACGAAGAAGGGCGAGGTCGCATTCGATACCGACGAGCACGTGCGCCAGGAAGCGAGCTCCGACGATTTCACGAAGCTCAAGCCGGTGTTCGCGAAGGAGAACGGCACGGTGACGGCCGGCAACGCGTCGGGCATCAACGACGCGGCGGCCGCCGTGCTGATGATGAGCGCGGACGCAGCACGTGCGCAGGGCGTGAAGCCGCTCGCGCGGCTCGTGTCGTATGCGCATGCGGGTGTCGATCCGGCGTACATGGGGATCGGCCCGGTGCCGGCCACGCAGAAGGCGCTCGAGCGCGCGGGGCTGACGATTGCCGATCTCGACGTGATCGAGGCGAATGAAGCGTTCGCCGCACAGGCGTGCGCGGTGACGAAGGAGCTCGGCCTCGATCCGGCGAAGGTGAACCCGAACGGCTCGGGCATCTCGCTCGGCCACCCGATCGGCGCGACGGGCGCATTGATCACGGTCAAGGCGCTGTACGAACTGAAGCGCATCGGCGGCCGCTACGCGCTGGTCACGATGTGCATCGGCGGCGGGCAGGGGATTGCGGCGATCTTCGAAAACCTTCAATAATCGAACGCTCAGTACCCGACCACAGGAATCGTGATGGCAATCGAAACCGTAGGCGTCATCGGCGCCGGAACCATGGGCAACGGCATTGCGCAGACCGCCGCCGTTGCAGGACTCAACGTCGTGATGATCGACGTCAACGAAGCGGCGCTCGAGAAGGGCGTCGCGACGCTGAAAGGCAGCCTCGACCGGCTCGTGTCGAAGGACAAGCTCGATGCCGCGACGCGCGACGCTGCGCTCGCGCGCATCGAGACATCGACCGATTACCAGCGGCTGGCCGTGGCCGACATCGTGATCGAAGCGGCGACCGAGAATGTCGAGCTGAAGGCGCGCATCCTGAAGCAGATCGAAGCGGTGGTGCGCGCGGACGCGATCATCGCGACGAACACGTCGTCGATCTCGATCACCGCGCTCGCCGCGCCGCTCGGCGACCCGTCGCGCTTCGTCGGCATGCACTTCTTCAACCCGGTGCCGCTGATGCCGCTCGTCGAGATCATCCGCGGGTTGCAGACGAGCGATGCGACGGCGGCGGCGGTGCGCGCGCTGACCGAGCGCTTCGACAAGTCGCCGATCGGCGTGCGCAACTCGCCGGGGTTCGTCGTCAACCGTATCCTGGTGCCGATGATCAACGAGGCGTTCTTCGTGCTGGCCGAAGGGATCGCGTCGGCCGAGGAGATCGACCAGGGGATGAAGCTGGGTGCGAACCATCCGATCGGGCCGCTCGCGCTCGCGGATCTCGTCGGGCTCGACGTATGCCTTGCGGTGATGGACGTGTTCCTGAAGGACTTCGGCGATCCGAAGTACCGCGCGTGCCCGCTGCTGCGCGAGATGGTCACGGCCGGTCGCCTCGGGCGCAAGACGGGGCGCGGGGTTTACGACTACAGCAAGTAACGTGCTGGACGGCGGGCGCGTCGCGCGCCCGTCTTCACCGTCTTCAATGAAATACCGCTGCCGGCACCGTGCCGCCGCATTGCGCGGCCGCACGGCGCTGCGCGTTTACGCGCCGGCAAGCACGTCGTCGCGATGGACGCGGAGCCAGTCCGCCGTCGCGTGTTCCTCGCTCGCCGAATCGCCGTTCGTGAGCGACGTGATCGGCGACGGAACGCCGCCGATACGGCGTGCCGCGGCGACCTGCGCGCTCCCGGGGCGCGCCACGCTCATGCAGCAGGCGCAACAGAAGCCCCCGCGATCCCGTGCCTGGCCAGCGATTGCGTGACGAACCCGGATGCCTTCATCTCTTCGACGAAACCGCGAAGCACATTCGCTGCCGCCTCACCGCGGCTCTTCGGCGTGCCCATCGCCTGCCGGATCACCATGAAGCGCTCGTCGAGCAGACGAAGCCCCGGCGTCTGCCGTGCGTCGGCTTCGAGCTGCTGCTTCACGCCTGCAGCGACTTCCAGCCCTTGCTCGACAAACGTCGGCACGACCGCCGGCGACGTCGGCGCACGCACGATCTGCGCGGCCTTCAGTTCGCGCGTGAGGAACAGGTCGTAGGCGCTGCCCTTGCCGACGGCCACCCGGTTGTGCGCGTGATCGACGTCCTGGTTCGTGCGGATCGGCGAATCGTCGCGCACGAGATAGAAGCCTTCGATCAGCACGTACGGCGTGGTGAACGCGATCGTTTCGCCGCGTAACGGATCGATGGCAAAGAACCCGAAGTCGGCGCGTTCCTCGCTCACGGCCTGCACCGATTTCGCTGCGGTGTCGAACACGACCAGCTCCAGTTCGACCGACAAGCGTTCTGCGAACGCACGCGCAAGGTCGACCGACACGCCGAATGGTTCGCCGGTCGCGGGGTCGCGGTTCGCGAGGATCGGATTGCCGAGATTGATCGACGCACGGAGCTTGCCGGTGGGCGCAAATGCGGAAACAACGGACGGATCAATGGTCATGAAGGTTCTCGTGGTGACCGCATTCGACGGAAGCGGGATCAGGGTTCAAGGAATTCGCTGATGCGCGACAACGCGTCGCGCGTATGCAGCAGGTGTTCGTCGGCTTCGACCGCCATGCCCGCACGATACCTCAATCGCAATCGCAACCACCACCGTCATCGCGCCTCTGTCGCGCGATGTCTGCGACGTCCGGCCCGGATGGATGACGCAGTTCCGCCTGATCCGCCCGAAACCCGCCCGGCGAATGCCCCGTCCATTTCCGGAACGCGCGATGAAACGCGCTCGGTTCGGAAAAACCCAGCTCGACCGCAATATCGGCCACGCTGCGCGTGCCGTCGCGCAGCAGCGACTGCGCCATCACGCTGCGCATTTCATCCTTGATCGCCGCGAAGCTCTGCCCTTCGCTGCGCAGGCGCCGCCGCAGCGTCGCAGGCGGCATGTCGAGCTGCGTGGCCAGCGTGTCGAAGCATGGCCACTCCGCCGCCGGCATCGCCTTCAGGTGCGCGCGGATTTTCGCGACCCAGCCCGTGTCGTGCCGATAGCGCACGAGAATATTCGCGGGCGCACCTCGCAGGAAGGTCTTCAGCGCCTGCTCGGAGCGGATCGTCGGCAGCGCCAGGAAGGCGGCGTCGAACGTCAGCCGGCTGTCGGGCTGGCCGAAATGAACGGGCGCGCCGAAGAAATGGCCGTAATCGGCGCGATGCTCGGGGCTCGGGCACGCGAAATCGATGCGCCGCAGCGGAATGCGCCGCCCGACGAGCCAGCACGCGAGCCCGAGCAGGATCAGCCAGAACGTGCGGTACGCAAACGCGGGGCGCGGCGCGCCGACATCGGCGAGCACGATCCGCGCCTCGCCGCCGGCCACCTGCAGCCGGCCGTGCGGATGGTCGAGCACCACGCGCAGGAACCTGAGCGAGCGTCGCAGCGCCTGCTCGAGCGTGGCCGTATGCAGCACGGCATGGCAGAGCAGCGCGAAGCTGCCGACCCGCATCGGCCGCGCGGCCAGGCCGAAGAACTCGTCGTCGAGCGCTTCCGCCATCGCGAGCCACAGCCGCCCGTACTGCTGAACCGTGACCGGCGCGTCGACGCCGGCGGGCAGGCCGGCCGCGCGCAGCAGCGGCGCGACGTCGACGCCCTGCCGGCGCAGGCTCGCCAGCGCATCCTCGACAAACCCCGGCGCAATCATCTGCCGTTCCATCCCTCCATCCTCCCGACATGGCAAATCCGATCAAAATCCTAGACCCGATTTGTCATTGTTTGCAATGTCGGCGATCACTACCATCAGGTACGGATCTGCCGCGCCAACCCGAACCGACAGGGCGGCAGCGATACAACGGGAGGAGACACCCATGTCAGACCAATCCGTCGCCCGCACGCTGCCGGCTTATGCCGACGCGGCGGCCGGCTTCAGCATCGACACGGCCGCGGCGGCGTTGCACGGCGATCTCGCGCGCGGGCTGAACGCATGCGTCGAATGCTGCGACCGGCACGTGGCGGCCGGCCGGACGGCGCTCGACTGGATCGACGCGAGCGGCCGGCACCACAGCTTCAGCTTCGCGCAGATGCAGGCGCTGTCCGCGCGGGTCGCCAATCTCCTGACCGCACAAGGCGTGCGGCCCGGCGACGTGGTCGCCGGCCTGCTGCCGCGCACGCCGGAACTGCTGGCGACCGTGCTCGGCGTCTGGCGCGCGGGCGCCGTCTATCAGCCGCTGTTCACCGCGTTCGGACCGAAGGCGATCGAGCACCGGCTGCGCATGAGCGAAGCGAAACTCGTCGTGACCAACCTGGCGAACCGCGCCAAGCTCGACGACGTCGCGTACTGCCCGCCAGTGGCGACGGTGCGCGAGCCGGGCACGCTGCTGCCTGCCGGCGACATCGATTTCCGCGCCGCGCTCGATGCGCAGCCCGACACGTTCGAGCCCGTGCCGCGCAAGGGGACGGACCTGTTCATGATGATGTCGACGTCGGGCACGACCGGGCTGCCGAAGGGCGTGCCGGTGCCGCTCCATGCGCTGCTCGCGTTCGGCGCGTACATGCGCGACGCGGTGGACCTGCGTCCCGAAGACCGCTTCTGGAACATCGCCGACCCGGGCTGGGCGTACGGCCTCTATTACGCGATCACCGGGCCGCTGCTGCTCGGCCATGCGACGACGCTCTACGAGAGCAGCTTCACGGTCGACGGCACCTACGACGTGATCGCGCGGCTCGGCATCACCAATCTCGCAGGCTCGCCGACTGCGTACCGGCTGCTGATGGCGGCCGGGTCCGGGCCGGCCAGCCGCATCAAGGGCCAATTGCGTGTCGTCAGCAGCGCGGGCGAACCGCTGAATCCGGAAGTGATCCGCTGGTTCGACAGCGAACTCGGCGCGCCGATTCACGACCACTACGGGCAAACGGAAACCGGCATGGTCGTGAACAACCATCACGGGCTTGCGCATCCGGTCCATCCGGGCTCGGCCGGCCTCGCGATGCCCGGCTACCGCGTGGCGGTGCTCGACGACGCGGGCCGCGAACTCGGGCCGAACCAGCCGGGCGTGCTTGCCGTCGACATCGCCCGATCGCCGCTGCTGTGGTTCTCGGGCTACTGGCAGCAGGAAACGCCCGCAATCGCCGGCGGCTACTACCGCACCGGCGACAGCGTCGAACTCGAGCCGGACGGCAGCATCAGCTTCATCGGCCGCGCGGACGACGTGATCACGTCGGCCGGCTACCGGATCGGTCCGTTCGACGTCGAAAGCGCGCTGATCGAGCATCCGGCGGTGATGGAGGCGGCCGTGATCGGCGTGCCCGATCCCGAGCGGACCGAGATCGTCAAGGCGTACGTCGTGCTGTCGGCGGGTTATGCGGGCTCGTCGGCGCTTGCCGACGAGCTGAGCCTGCATGTGAAGAAACGCCTGTCCGCGCATGCGTATCCGCGCGCGGTCGAATTCGTCGACGCGCTGCCGAAGACGCCGAGCGGCAAGATCCAGCGTTTCGTGCTGCGCAAGATGGCGGTCGAACAGAGCACCAATTCCTGAAGGGAGCAACACGAATGAACATCGATAACCGGGTATTCGTCATCACGGGTGCGGGCTCGGGCCTCGGCGCCGCGGTGGCGCGCATGGTCGTCGCACAGGGCGGCCGGGCCATGCTGCTCGACATCAACGCGGACGCCGTGGCCGGCGTCGCGCGCGAACTCGGCGCGGCGGCGCGCTTTGCGGCGGCCGACGTGACGAGCGAGACGGACGGACAGGCCGCGATCGCGGCCACGCTCGACGCGTTCGGGCGAATCGACGGGCTCGTGAACTGCGCGGGTGTCGCGCCGGGCGAGAAGGTCGTCGGGCGCGACGGGCCGCACCGGCTCGACAGCTTCGCGCGCGCGGTGTCGATCAACCTCGTCGGCACGTTCAACATGATGCGGCTCGCAGCCGACGCGATGTCGAAGCAGGATGCCGACGCGGGCGGCGAACGCGGCGTGATCGTCAACACGGCGTCGGTCGCCGCGTTCGACGGACAGATCGGGCAGGCCGCCTATGCAGCGTCGAAGGCCGGCGTGGCGGGGATGACGCTGCCGGTGGCGCGCGAACTCGCGCGCTTCGGCGTCCGCGTGGTGACGATCGCGCCGGGCATCTTCGAGACGCCGATGCTGACCGGGATGCCGCAGGAAGTGCAGGACTCGCTGGGCAAGAGCGTGCCGTTCCCGTCGCGTCTCGGGCGGCCCGACGAATTCGCGGCGCTGGTGCGCCATATCGCCGAGAACCCGATGCTGAACGGCGAGGTCATTCGGCTCGATGGCGCGTTGCGCATGGCGCCGCGCTGATATTCAAGGAGAGGCAATCATGACGACACAGGATCCGATTGTCATCGTCGGTGCGGCACGCACCCCGATGGGCGGTTTTCAGGGCGAGCTGTCCTCCGCCGCCGCAAGCGACCTCGGCGCGGTGGCGATCCGCGCCGCGCTCGAGCGCGCGGGCTTGCCGGCCGAACAGATCGAGGAGATCGTGTTCGGCTGCGTGCTGCCGGCCGGGCAGGGGCAGGCCCCGGCCCGCCAGGCGGCGCTGAAGGCGGGGCTGCCGCTCGCGGCGGGCGCGACCACGATCAACAAGATGTGCGGCTCCGGCATGAAGGCCGCGATGCTCGCGCACGACCTGCTGGTCGCGGGCACCGCGAACGCGATGGTCGCGGGCGGCATGGAGAGCATGAGCAATGCGCCCTACCTGCTGCCGAAGGCGCGCGGCGGTTACCGGATGGGACATGGCCAGGTGCTCGACCACATGTTCCTCGACGGCCTCGAAGACGCCTACGACAAAGGCCGCCTGATGGGCACCTTCGCCGAAGATTGTGCGCAATCCTACGGGTTCACGCGCGAAGCGCAGGATGCGTTCGCAATCGCGTCGCTCACGCGTGCGCAGAAGGCGATCGCGGAAGGCCGCTTCGCCGCCGAAGTGGCGCCGGTGCGCGTGAGCGCGGGCAAGACGGAAACGGTGGTGAGCATCGACGAGCAGCCGGGCAAGGCGAGGCTCGACAAGATTCCGACGCTCAAGCCGGCGTTCCGCGAAGGCGGCACGGTGACGGCCGCGAACTCGTCGTCGATCTCGGACGGCGCAGCTGCGCTCGTGATGATGCGCCGCTCGGAAGCGGAAAAGCGCGGCCTCACTCCGAAAGCGGTAATCGTCGGACACGCGACGTATGCGGACAAGCCGGGCCTGTTCGCGACGGCGCCGATCGGTGCGCTGCGCAGGCTGTCGGAGAAGACCGGCTGGCGGCTTGGCGACGTCGACCTGTTCGAGATCAACGAGGCGTTCGCGGTGGTCGCGATGGCGGCGATGCGTGATCTCGACCTGCCGCACGACAAGGTCAACGTGCATGGCGGCGCGTGCGCGCTCGGCCACCCGATCGGCGCGTCGGGCGCGCGCGTGATGGTCACGCTGCTCGCGGCGCTCGAGACGTACGGCCTGACGCGCGGCGTGGCGTCGCTGTGCATCGGCGGCGGCGAAGCGACGGCGATCGCGATCGAACGTATTGCGTGATGGGGTGGCGCGGATCCGGTTTCGTCCGGATCCGCGACGTCATTGAAGGCGGAGCGGCGCATGAGCGCGGCCGGATGGCCGTGCACATGCGCCGCTTCGCATTGCCGGCTACTTCACCGGCGGCTCGTTGTATCGCACGCTGTCCGGAAGTAAACGATAAGGTATGCGAAGTTGTTGGGGAGCGCGCGCGTGATGATTGGTGCGCTGAAGGATGAGCGAGAAGCCTGTTTCGCGCCCGCGCCGCGCTTGAGCCGGACGCCGGACGGGATTCAGGGGCGCGCCCGTCGTTGCGGGCGCGCCCGCCCCCTCGCCACCACGGCATGGCAAATATGCTCACCGCGATTGAGCGGGTTGGGCATCGACGGCCGGCCCGACATTGCTTAGCTTTGACGATCCGGCGCGCTTATCCGCGCGCCGGAATCGCGACGCGCTGCAGGCGGATTCGCCCGCGGCGCGGCACGGCGCACGGACCGGCAACCGGCCGCGCGTCCTTCTATATCAGCGTGAGACACAATCGAGCGTGGAGACGACACGAATGAGCCTGTCAGAGCCATTGCGTCTGCATGTGCCGGAGCCGACAGGGCGTCCGGGCTGCAAGACCGACTTTTCCTACCTGCATCTATCGCCGGCCGGTGCGATCCGGCGCCCGCCGATCGATGTCCCGGCGGCAGATACCGCCGATCTCGCCCGCAGCCTCGTGCGCGTGCTCGACGAGCACGGCGCAGCCGTCGGCCCGTGGGCGCCGGACCTTGACGACGCGCAGCTGATCGCCGGGTTGCGCACGATGCTGAAGACCCGCATCTTCGACGCACGGATGCTGATCGCGCAGCGCCAGAAAAAGATCTCCTTCTACATGCTGAGCCTCGGCGAGGAGGCGATCGGCTCTGCGCATGCGATGGCCTTGCAGCACGGCGACATGTGCTTCCCGACCTACCGGCAGCAGAGCATCCTGATCGCGCGCGACGTGCCGCTCGAACGGATGATCTGCCAGCTGATGTCGAACGAAGGCGACCCGCTGAAGGGCCGCCAGCTCCCGGTGATGTACTCGGAACGCGACGCGGGCTTCTTCTCGATCTCCGGCAATCTCGCGACGCAGTTCATCCAGGCCGTCGGCTGGGCGATGGCGTCGGCGATCAAGGGCGATACGCGCATCGCGTCGGCCTGGATCGGCGACGGCGCGACGGCCGAAGCGGATTTCCACACCGCGCTCACGTTCGCGCACGTGTATCGCGCGCCCGTCGTGCTGAATGTCGTCAACAACCAGTGGGCGATCTCGACGTTCCAGGCCATCGCGGGCGGCGAGGGAACGACGTTCGCCGGGCGCGGCGTCGGCTGCGGGATCGCGTCGCTGCGGGTGGACGGCAACGACTTCCTCGCGGTGTACGCCGCGTCGCGCTGGGCGGCCGAGCGTGCGCGCCGCAACCTCGGCCCGACGCTGATCGAATGGGTCACGTATCGCGCCGGCGCGCACTCGACGTCGGACGATCCGTCGAAATACCGGCCGGGCGACGACTGGACGCATTTCCCGCTGGGCGACCCGATCGACCGCTTCAAGCGCCACCTGATCGCGAAGGGCATCTGGTCCGACAGCGCGCACGACGCGCTCGCGGCGGAGCTCGAGGCCGAAGTGATCGCCGCACAGAAGGCGGCCGAGCAATACGGCTCGCTCGCCGACGAGCGGATTCCGAGCCCGGCGTCGATGTTCGACGACGTCTACAAGGAACTGCCCGCGCACCTGCGCCGGCAGCGTCAGGAACTGGGAGCGTGACGATGGCAGAACGGGAAGCAACGACGGGAACGCAGCCGATGACGATGATTCAGGCGCTGCGTTCCGCGATGGACGTGATGCTCGGACGCGACGACGACGTCGTCGTGTTCGGCCAGGACGTCGGCTATTTCGGCGGCGTGTTCCGCTGCACCGAGGGGCTGCAGACGAAATACGGCAAGTCGCGCGTGTTCGACGCGCCGATTTCCGAAGGCGGGATCGTCGGCGCGGCGGTCGGGATGGGCGCATACGGCCTGCGGCCGGTGTGCGAGATCCAGTTCGCCGACTACTTCTACCCGGCATCGGATCAGATCGTGTCGGAAGGTGCGCGGCTGCGCTACCGGTCCGCCGGGCAGTTCACCGCGCCGCTCACGATCCGGATGCCGTGCGGCGGCGGGATCTACGGCGGCCAGACGCACAGCCAGAGCCCGGAGGCGATGTTCACGCAGGTGTGCGGGCTGCGCACGGTGATGCCGTCGAATCCTTACGACGCGAAGGGGCTCCTGATCGCGGCCATCGAGAACGACGATCCGGTGATTTTCCTGGAGCCGAAGCGGCTCTACAACGGGCCGTTCGACGGCCATCACGAGCGGCCCGTCACACCGTGGCAGAAGCATCCGGCGAGCGCTGTGCCCGAGGGCTACTACACGGTGCCGCTCGACTCGGCGGCCATCGTGCGACCGGGCAACGACGTGACGGTGCTGACCTACGGCACGACGGTGCACGTGTCGCTCGCGGCGGCAGCGGAGACCGGCATCGACGCCGAGGTGATCGACCTGCGCACGCTGTGGCCGCTCGATCTCGACACGGTTGTCGCGTCGGTGCGCAAGACCGGGCGCTGCGTCGTGGTTCACGAGGCGACCCGCACCTGCGGCTACGGCGCGGAGCTCGTGTCGCTCGTGCAGGAGCATTGCTTCTACCACCTGGAGGCGCCGGTCGAACGCACGACCGGCTGGGACACGCCGTATCCGCATGCGCAGGAGTGGGCGTATTTCCCCGGCCCGGCACGGGTCGGCGATGCATTGCGGCGAGTCATGGAGGCCTGACATGGGTGTACACGTCATCAAGATGCCGGATATCGGCGAAGGAATCGCCGAGGTCGAGCTGGTGGCCTGGCATGTGGAAGTCGGGCAGACGATCGCGGAAGACCAGCCGCTCGCCGATGTGATGACCGACAAGGCGGCGGTCGAGATCCCGTCGCCCGTCGCGGGCAAGGTGCTCGCACTCGGCGGCCGGATCGGCGAGTCGATGGCGGTCGGCAGCGAGCTGATCCGCCTCGAGGTCGAAGGCGAAGGCAACCTGAAACCCGGTGCAGATGGACACGCGAGTGAACCGAAGGAGGCCGCCGCTGCGCTGGTAGCGATGCCGGTCGAGGCACCCGTCGCCGCACAGGTCGACGCGCCGGCGCAGCGGTCGGTCGGCGCGGATCGCCGCGCGAGCCCGGCACACGCGGAGCCACGACGCGCTGAGCAACCGGCGGCGCCGCGCGCGGCGCTCGCGCCCGGCGAACGGCCGCTCGCTTCGCCGGCGGTGCGCCGGCGTGCGTGGGACATGGGCATCGAGCTGCGCTACGTGCGCGGCACGGGCGACGCCGGAAGGATCCTGCACGACGATCTCGACGCGTACGCACAGGCGGGCGGCCCGGCTGGCATCGCGGCCGCGCGCGGCTACGCGCAGCGGACCGACGAGACCGAGGTGCCGGTGATCGGCCTGCGCCGCGCGATCGCGCGCAAGATGCAGGAAGCGAAGCGGCGCATCCCGCACTTCAGCTACGTCGAGGAGGTCGACGTCACCGAGCTCGAGACGCTGCGCGCGGAGCTGAACCGCCGCTACGGCGAATCGCGCGGCCGGCTCACGGTGCTGCCGCTGCTGATCCGCGCGATGGTGATCGCGCTGCGCGACTTTCCGCAGATCAACGCGCGCTACGACGACGAGGCGGGCGTCGTGACCCGCTACGGCGCAGTGCACATGGGCGTCGCGACGCAGACCGACGCGGGCCTCACCGTGCCCGTGCTGCGTCACGCGGAGGCGCGCGACGTGTGGTCGATCTCGGCCGAGATCGCACGGCTCGCCGACGCGGTGCGTGCGAACCGTGCGCAACGCGACGAGCTCGTCGGCTCGACGATCACGATTTCGAGCCTCGGTCCGCTCGGCGGCATCGTGTCGACGCCGGTCATCAACCATCCGGAAGTCGGCATCGTCGGCGTGAACCGCATCGTCGAGCGGCCGGCGATCCGCGATGGCGCGATCGTCGCGCGCAAGCTGATGAACCTGTCGTCGTCGTTCGATCACCGCGTCGTCGACGGCATGGACGCAGCCGAATTCATCCAGGCGGTGCGCGGGCTGCTCGAGCGGCCGGCCCTGCTGTTCGTGGAGTGAGCGCCATGCAGAACCTGAACACTACATTGCTCGTGATCGGCGGCGGCCCGGGCGGCTACGTCGCGGCGATCCGCGCGGGGCAGCTCGGCATTCCGACGATGCTCGTCGAGCGCGACCGGCTCGGCGGCACCTGCCTGAACATCGGCTGCATTCCGTCGAAGGCGCTGATCCATGTCGCCGACGCGTTCGAGCAGGCACGCGAACAGGCCGGCGAGGCGGCGCTCGGCATCCGCGTGCGCGCGCCGGAGATCGACATTGAGCGAAGCGTTGCGTGGAAGGACGGCATCGTCGAGAAGCTGACGCGTGGCGTCGGCGCGCTGTTGAAGAAGCACGGCGTGCGCGTGCTGCATGGCGACGCGCGCGTGATCGACGGCAAGACGGTCGAGGTCGTCGCGGGCGGCGAAACGACGCGGATCGGCTGCGAGCACCTGCTGCTCGCGACCGGTTCCGAGCCTGTCGCGTTGCCGTCGATGCCGTTCGGTGGCCATGTCGTGTCGTCCACCGAGGCGCTGTCGCCCGCCACGCTGCCGAAGCGGCTGGTCGTCGTCGGCGCCGGCTACATCGGCCTCGAGCTCGGCACCGTCTATCGCAAGCTCGGCGTCGACGTCAGCGTCGTCGAAGCGGCAGACCGCGTGCTGCCCGCGTACGACGCCGAACTCGTGAAGCCGGTGGCCGATTCGCTGCTGCGGCAAGGCGTCAAGCTGTGGCTCGGCCACAAGGTGCTCGGCCTCGCGGGCGACGGCGGGGTGCGCGTGCAGGCGCCCGACGGCACCGAGCGGACGCTGACGGCCGATCGCGTGCTGGTCGCGGTCGGCCGCCGGCCGCGCGTCGACGGCTTCGGCCTCGAGACGCTGCCGCTCGAGCGTGCCGGCCGCGCGCTGCGCATCGACGATGAATGCCGGACGTCGATGCGCGGCGTGTGGGCGATCGGCGACGTCGCGGGCGAACCGATGCTCGCGCATCGCGCGATGGCGCAGGGCGAGATGGTCGCGGAGCTGATCGCCGGCCGGCGCCGGCAGTTCGTGCCCGCAGCGATACCTGCCGTGTGTTTCACCGACCCGGAGATCGTGACGGCGGGCTGGTCGCCCGACGACGCGCGCTCGGCCGGCGTCGACTGCCTGAGCGCGTCGTTCCCGTTCGCCGCGAACGGCCGCGCGATGACGCTGCAGGCGACGGAGGGTTTCGTGCGCGTGGTTGCGCGGCGGGACACGCACCTGATCGTCGGCTGGCAGGCGGTCGGGCGTGGCGTGTCGGAACTGGCCGCGGCGTTCTCGCAGTCGCTCGAGATGGGCGCGCGGCTCGAAGACGTCGGCGGTACGATCCACGCGCATCCGACGCTCGGCGAAGCGGTGCAGGAGGCGGCGCTGCGCGCGCTCGGCCACGCGCTGCACATCTGAGCGCCTGACCGCCAGGCGGGTGCGGGCCACACCGCTTGGCGGGCCGCCGGATGCGCGTGCGCGTTCGATCCGGCGGCCCCGGTCTCCTGCTTGCCCAGCGTCATCACGCGCTACAGCCAGCGCATCGAAGTCACACTCGCCTAACGCGCCTTGAACAGCGCGGCAAGCACGTCTTCCGCGGGAATCGTGCCGTGCGTCGACGGGCGTTTCCGCCGTGACCTGTTCGTGCCGGCGCGCACGGCTTCCACCCCGGCTTCATCCGGCCGCGCACCCGTATAGATGGCGCGTGGCCGGATGAGCGCCGGGTCTCGGCGTTGCTCCAGTCCGTGCGCGATCCACCCGACCGTGCGGCCGAGCGCGAACAGCCCGAACGCGGCGCCCAGCGGAAGCCGCAAATGCCGGCGCACCGCGACGAGCGCGAAGTCGACGGACGGCTGTTGCCCGACGAGCGAACTCCCCAGATCGATGATGTGCCGCCATCTGGGATGGCTCGGCAGCACGCGCGCCAGCAGCGCAGTCGCGCGCACGTCGCCATCGGGGTAGAGCGGGTGTCCGAACCCGGGCAGGTCGTCGCCGCGAGACAGGCGCTCGCGCATCCTGCGTTCGATGTCGTCGTCGCCGAGTTCGTCCCAGAGCGCTTCGCCGCGCGCGGTGGTGGCGCCGTGCCGCCCGCCCGTCAACCCCGCGAGCCCGCCGATGACCGCCGCGCGCAGGCTCGCGCCGGTCGATGCGATGCAGCGGGCCGTGAAGCTCGATGCGTTCAATTCGTGATCCGCGCACAGCGCGAGCGCCATCCGGATCAATTCCGCGCCCCGGCTGCCGACACCCCACGCACGCGCGCATTGCAGATGGATCGGCGCCGTATCGGGGCGCGTGCCAAGCAGGCACGCAGCCATGATCCGAACGAGATCCGCACAGCCCTGCGCCTGCCGTTGCGCGGATTGTTGCCAGACCGCCGTCGGCGCGTCTTCGCTCGCCACGGTGAAGAGCGGCAGTAAGGATTCCTCTGCACGCCGGCCGGCATAGCGCTTGAACAGCGCGGGCATCGCGGCGGCCGACGGCGGCGCGCGATCGCCGAACGCGGCGTGTTCATCGCACTGCCACAGCAGCGCCGCGACGGTTTCGACGCTCGCGGTCGCCGCGAGATCCAGCGCGTCGATACCGCGATACGACAGCCGGCCGCCTTCGATCAACGTAATCGACGATTCGAGCACGGGCATGCCCCAGTCGAGCGCCGCCCGCGCGACTTCCTTCGGCTTGCGGCCCCGCGCGCGCTGGTTGGCGAGGCGCTCCACGTCGCTCGCGAGATAGCGGCTTTCGCGCTGGCTGCCTTTGCCGTCGGCGCGCAGCAGCCCGCGACTGACGTACGCATACAGCGTCTGACGCGACACGCCGAGGCGCTCCGCGGCTTCGGTCGAGTTCAGGTAGTTCGGCATGTGCGCACCGGTCGATCGATGGGTTGACCAGAATAATCAACGTTGACAATTAAATCGAGCAAAACGATCTTTGATGGACACAACCGACCCGAGGCCACCATGTACGCTGACGAACAGACCCAAACGATGCTTGCCGGCAACAGCGTTCCGGTATTCCGTTTCATGTCCGAATTCTGGCGTGCCGTGGGCGGCGATCCGGAACTCCTGCGTGCGGTCGAGCTGACGGGTTCCGGCGATCTGGTTTCCGTGTTTCGCGTGTCCGACTTCGCGACAGCGGCCATCGGCGCGGCGGGCGTTGCCGCCGCCGAGCTGCTGTCTGTCGTGACCGGGCGCCTGCCTGCGGTGCGTGTCGATCGGCGCCTGGCGTCGCTGTGGTTCGACACGTCGTTGCGTCCGCAAGGGTGGCCGCTTCCGCCTCAATGGGATCCGATCGCCGGAAACTATCGCGCGCGGGATCGCTGGATCCGGCTGCACACCAATGCGCCGCATCACCGTGACGCTGCGTTGAGCGTGCTCGGCTGCCGCGCGGACGCGCAGTCGGTCGTGGACGCGATTGCGCGCTGGGATGCCACTGCGCTCGAAACGGCGATCGTCGAACGCGGCGGCTGTGCGGCCATGATGCTGACAATGCAGGAATGGTCCGCGCATCCGCAGGGGCAGGCCGTCGCGGCCGAGCCGCTGCTCGAGCGCACGAAGCGGTCGAGCGTGGCCGACGGCGGCTGGCAGCCCGCGCCGGATCGGCCGCTCGCCGGCATTCGCGTGCTCGACCTGACGCGCATTCTCGCGGGGCCGGTCGCGACCCGCTTCCTGGCCGGCCTCGGTGCCGACGTGCTGCGGATCGATCCATATGGCTGGGAGGAGCCGAGCGTCGTGCCGGAAGTCGTGCTGGGCAAGCGCTGTGCGCGGCTCGACCTGAAGCTCGAGGCGGGGCGCGCGACGCTCGCGCAGTTGATGCGCGATGCGGATGTCGTCGTCCATGGCTATCGTCCCGACGCACTGGCGCGTCTCGGCTTCGACGCCGACAGCAGAAGGGCGCTGAATCCGGGGATCGTGGACGTGTCGCTCGATGCGTATGGCTGGCGCGGCCCTTGGTGCGGGCGGCGCGGGTTCGACAGCATCGTCCAGATGAGCACGGGCATTGCCGAAGCCGGCATGCGCGCGACGGGAAAGGATCATCCGGTGCCGTTGCCGGTCCAGGGCATCGATCATGGAACGGGCTACCTGATGGCCGCGGCGGTCATCCGCGGGTTGACGGAGCGTTTGCGAGACGGCGTCGCCACGACGGCCCGCGCGTCGCTCGCGCGGACTGCCGCGTTGCTCGTCGCGTATCCGGGATCGGTGGCGGAGTGCGTGCCGCTCGTGCCGGACGGGCCCGCGGACCTCGCCGCGCATACCGAGCCGACTTCATGGGGGCCGGCGCGCAGGATCGTGCCACCGTTGCAGATCGATGGCGCGCCGGTCGCGTGGCCATACCCGGCGCGCGCGCTGGGATCGTCGACGGCGCAGTGGCAGTCACCGGGCAGCAATCAAACAGGCGCGTGAAACGGATCGGGTAGTCGTCGTGAGCGGCGGCGGGACCGGCATCGGTCTCGCCACCGCGAAGTATTTCACCGCGCAGCGGGCGCATATGGTCGTGATCGGACGACGAACTTCGTCATGGGATCCGCGATCACGCAGGCTGGCCCGGGTTCTGCCTGACGATCGCGCCATCTCCGTATTCCCGGAGCACCTTCGCGATGACGACCCGGTAGCCGTCCAGCCAGCGTGCCTGATTCGACTTCGCTTCGATGTGCGACGGATGCCGGATCAACTGCATCAGCGCTTCCTCGGATTCCCAGTAATAGATGTTCTGGATTTGCCCGCTGCTGGCGTTCTCCCAGGTTTCCTCGCCGAGATAACCCGGAATCGCGCGCGCGGCGTCGGCGATCTGCTGGTCGAGGCGATGAAATTCGTCGTCGTATTGACCTGCCCTGAAAATGAAGGTGGACGAGTACACGGGCGCTCCGTCGGCGGTGAATGTGGCAGCACGGAGTGTACGGCATGCGGGGCCGCAATAATCGCCAGGTTGCACACGATCACGAGGCTGTGTGATGTGCAGTCTCGTGATCGCCGTCATCCCGCATCTCGTCCAACCGCTCAACGCCCCGTCTTCAACTGCGCCCACAAACGGTTCTGAAGCCGGCGAATCTCCGGCGACACGGGTTTCAGCAGCGTCATCCTGCTCAGCACTTCGTCCGCCGGATAAACGGCCGGATCGCGCGCGATCGCGGGCTTCACGTACTGGCGCGCGGCCTTGTTCGCGGTCGGATAGAACACCGTGTTGGTGATCGCTGCATTGACCTTCGGATCCAGCACGTAGTTGATCCACTTCAGCGCGGCGTCCTGATTCGGCGCATCCTTCGGGATCACCATCATGTCGAACCAGAGCAGCCCGCCTTCCTTCGGATTCGCGAACTTGATGTCGTACGGGCGCTTCGCTTCCGCGGACCGGCGGTGCGCGATGCCGACGTCGCCCGAGTAGCCGAACGCGACGCAGAGGTCGTTGTTGGCGAGATCGTTGATGTAACCCGACGAATTGAACTGCGTGATGTACGGACGCACTTTCTTGAGCACGTCGTATGCGGCGCGGTAGTCGGCCGGATTCGTGCTGTTCGGGTCCTTGCCCATGTATTGCAGCGTCGCGGCGAACACGTCGACGGCCTGATCGAGGAACGACACGCCGCAACTCTTCAGCTTCGCCATGTTGGCCGGATCGAAGACCAGCGCCCAGCTGTCGACGGGCGCGTTGTCGCCGAGCGCCTTCTTCACCGCCTGCGCGTTGTAGCCGATGCCGTCGGTGCCGTACGCCCACGGTACGCCGTACTGGTTGCCCGGATCGGCATCGGCCACCATCTTCATCAGCAGCGGATCGAGGTTCGACAGATTCGGCAGCTTCGTCTTGTCCAGCTTCCGGTAGACGTCGGCCTGGATCTGCTTGGCCATGTAGTTCGACGTCGGCACGACGACGTCGTAGCCCGAATTGCCCGACATCAGCTTCGCCTGCAACGTGTCGTCGCTGTCGTAGTTGTCGTACCGGACGCGGATGCCGGTCTGCTTCTGGAAATTCGGGATCGTGTCGGGTGCGATGTAGTCGGACCAGTTGTAGATGTTCAGTTCGCCGGCGGCATGGGCCGGGATGCTGGAGAGCGTGGCGACGCCGGAGATCGACACGATGGCGGCGGTTGAGAGGGCGCGGCGAAGCGTTCGAATACGCATGATCGGTTTCCTGTTGATGACTTCAATCGGGTTGCCTGATCAGGTGTCTGTGCCGTTTGCGATGCGCAAGGCTGCCGACGAACGGGCGCAGCGCGAGTCCACCCGCGAGCGCGATCCGTCACCGGTCATGCGACGCGGAGACGACTCAGGACACCTAAGGACGATGCGATGGGAAAAGAGGCGCTACGGCAGCAGCGATGCCACGTCGTCGGTATGGATCGCGACGAACGCGCGCGCGGAGACGGCGTTGTGGCGACGGACGGAGCGGCGGGACAGGATCGTGTAGATCGACAGATGCAGGCGAGGACTATGCCAGCCGAAATTGCCGTCGGAAGGGGATGCCGCGCTGCGCAGACTTCGCGCATCGCCTCGATTCCACCTCAACAGAGGGCCACGGACTCTCACGATTACACTCGACTGGATTGTTGAAAGTATTGAACACCCGAGGGCTCGAACACGACGCGTGTTTCAATTCCCGGAATGACGGCTGCGCCCGGCAATCGTGTTTCGCGGCGCAGCAATTTCGGTTTCGTCAATCGAATTGAAAGACTGGAACGGTTCGAATCGTCAGGATATACCGGCTTTCAGCGTCATCAATAAAATTTTTGTAAGGATGCGTCGGTATTTTCCCTAGTCATCAGGTCGTGCCGGTATTCGATCGGGAAGGCAGCCGAACGGGAATGGATAACGCAGGACGAAGGTTTTCCACTGATCAATGCGCGTGCAAAGTGATGAGAATATTCAACGCGATGCGCACGCTGGCTTGCCGTCTTTTACGTGCATCGGAACTACTCGCGCGAGCAGATTCACTTCTGGCTGGAGGGACGCACGCCGGCGATGTATGTCGACGCGATCCGGCGCGGTGCGCTGTGGGTTGCCGACGACGGCGACATGCTCGGCTTTGTCGAAACGGCCGGCGATGAACTGACGAAGTTGTTCGTGCGCGGCGACCGCGTTCGTGTCGGGTTGGGCAAGGCATTGCTCGACAAGGCCGGATCCGAAATCGCGCGCAACGGACACAGCCGCGTGTATTTCGAGGCGACGACAAATGCCTGTCCGTTTTATGAACGGCATGGGTTCGTCATCGTCGGGACAGGCCACTTCTCCCATGGGAACAGTCCGACCCGGCTGGAGATCGTGCAAATGGAGAGAAGCTTGCCGCTCGAGTAGGTGACTCGGCTGCGGGTTCGAGTCGAAGGATGCGTTCCACTTTGAACCCGGCCAGAACTTGCAGGAGAGCGCCGAGCGTCATTGACAACTGGCG
>NZ_JBSAXC010000031.1:0-33995 GCF_053427725.1 Burkholderia sp. PU8-34 | reverse complement strand
GGGTTCATCTTTCTCGGCGACGCCGGCATCCTAAACAAGACACCCGAACCGCTTCGCTCCCCCTCTTCCGCCCCGGCGTTGCCGTCAGCGCGAAAGAGGCGTGATTCTAGGCGGCTCCCGCGCCGAGCGCAAGGGGGTTGATGAAATAAATGTTAAAGCCCCCGTGCGCTGCCGCGCACGGGGGCTTTAAGCTGATGAAGCCAATCTCACGGCACGTACTGATGGCGTTCACATACGCTCGTCAATTCGACTCTATATATATCGTGTTGCGCTCAGGCATGGTGTCGAAGGCCGGCCGCTTCGGCACCGCCCTGCGACGCCAACGCACGCATCACAGACGCAGCAATCCAGTTCATATCTTTGCTTGCGGCAGCCGGTACGTGACGACATGACCCGCCAAAGTTCAGGCTCGCGCATCCAGGCCGGGCTGCAGTTGGCCACCCTGCTCGAACGCGCCGGCATCAATGTCGCGGGAAACGCCAAAGTAGTTGACGTTTCGAGTGGTCAAGCGAAAGAACCTGGCCCTCTTCTCATCGGCCAGGGCAAGGATCGATGGGTATTGATACGATCAATAGTGGCGTCGATCGACCTACGTCACCGGCGTTGACGCGTACCAATATCTCGTCGCCTCGCTCTGGCATATCACCGATTGCCCTTCGCAATCCAGTCGCTGAAGGTAGTTTTCGCCTGGCCGTGCCGCAATCCATCGATCAGACGCCGGATGCGGCATACTTCGCGACGCTGCCTGCAATCAAATTGGCAGCATGACTGCCCCGGACGCTCCACTTAAAAATCTCGGAAGACTGTCCGAACGAGTGATGCCACCTCTGCCGGTCATTCGACGACCCCGGCGAAATTGCTGACAACTGGACTGATGTCGCGTGTATTGGGCGGCGTTCGGCAAGTCGCCCTTCACGAGGCCCGTCCGACGACCCGCCAGTTCCTTACCCATGTCGGCACCCCGCAAGCGACCTACTATAGTGTTGGTGAACGCCAGACGGGCTAGGAAGAGCACCCCACCGGACGATTTGACGAACACGGAAATGGCTCACACCGATGCGTGCTGAGTCGGGTGTCCGTCCGGTGCAGGCCCCTCAAAAGGATCATCATGACACTCCGAAAGCAACCTGCAATCCATGCTGCACTGGTATTCGGGTATGGGTGTCTGGTTCCGGTTATCGCATTCGCGCATATTGGCCAAGGCGACATATCCGGGGGCTTGCTCGCCGGATTCAAACATCCAGTTTCCGGCCTCGATCATGTCGTCGCCATGATTGCAGTCGGATTGTGGGGTGCCCAGTTGGGGAGGCCGGCGATTTGGGTGCTGCCGGTCACGTTCCCGATCGTCATGGCATTCGGCGCTGTTCTCGGTGGCCTGGGTGCCCCGATTCCGTGGATCGAGGTCGGCATTGCGTTATCGGCATTGGCGCTCGGTGCCGCGGTGGCACTTGCATTGACGCCGCCGCTCTGGATAGCGGGTCTGCTGGTTGCCCTGTTCGCCATCTGCCATGGACACGCACATGGGGCGGAATTGCCCGGGTCTGCGAACGCGATGACCTATGCGATCGGATTCGTCGCGGCCACCGGCACTCTTCATGCCCTTGGCATCCTGATCGGCACAATCAATCGCTGGAAGGCAGGCGGCTATGTGCTGCGAGCAGGAGGAGCCCTCATCTCTGGCTGCGGTGTCTATTTCCTCACATACGCAATTCGAGGAGGGTGACGCATGCGTGCATTGCATCGAGCGGTCCTGCAAACCCTTGCCGGTCTCAGTGCGCTGACGTTCCTTTCATCAGCCGAATCACATGCTGTGTACCAAGGCGCGGGCGACTTTTACACCGGGATGTTGCACCTGCTGACGTCGCCGGAACATGTATTGCCCGTGCTGACGCTCGGCGCGTTGGCGGGACAAAACGGCCGGAAACGATGTGAATTTGTGCTCTGGGCGTTTCCGGTCGCCATGGCGGCCGGCGCGTGCATCGCCCTTGCAGTTCCGGATCTGCGCGGTGTGCTCCTGTTCAACGTTGCCTCGGGCGTATTGCTCGGTTCCCTCCTTGCGGCTGCCTTGACGCTGCCGTCATGGCTGATTTTGATTTTATCGATCGGGTTCGGCCTGACGCATGGGTACGCAAACGGATCAGCCATCGTGGGTCAAATCCGCCCTGGTGTTTTCATAGCAGGCATGGTGGGCGCGAGTTTCATCTTGATCGCCTACACGGTTGCCGCGGTCTCGTTCTTGCTGCAGCTTCGGCCCGCCTGGATCGCCATTGCCGTGCGTGTCGCGGGCAGTTGGGCCGCGGCAATCGGGCTTCTCGTCCTCAGTCTCACTCAACGTACGGTACTTCTCTCCTGAGCTGCCGTCTCCTTGGCCGTCAAGAACATCTAAAGTGCAAGCACTGTCAGCCCCGTCATTCGCTCATAAATCCACATGGTTGCAAAGACGGTGATGGCTGCCGATCCACCGTAAAGGGTAGCGAGGCAAAACCAACGACTTGCCCGATAGATGTAAAGAATGGGCAATAGCAGCAGGACCAGCGAGATCTGCCCTATTTCCACACCGATATTGAACCCGGCAAGGGCAGTCGCAAGAAGGGATGTCGGGAGGGCCATATCGGTGAGCACGCTCGCGAAACCGAATCCGTGGATCAAGCCAAATGAAAAGGCGACCAGCCAACGGCGCCTGCGTACCAGCGGAAAAATATTGTTCAGAGCGGAAAGCAGGATCGTCACGGCGATAGCGACTTCCACCCACCGCGACGGCAACGCCACGACGTGCAGCGAGGCAAGAGACAACGTGATCGCGTGTGCCGCCGTGAACGCGGTGACGAGCTTCAATACATCGATCGACATGGCGCCCGGGGAATCGGCAGGGAGCCACTTTTCCCTCCGGAATACGTAAGCTGCCGGCAACAGCAATGACAGAAGGAACAAGGCGTGGTCGAAGCCGCGCCAGATGTGCCAAATGCCCTCCCCAACGAAATCGATGAAGGTGCGCCCGACCCCCTTGCCGCGTACATCCAGGATCTGCACTGGATGACTGAGCCCAAGAATAGCCGTCGTTGTCGCGCCGTTGCTCACGACGTGCACGAGGCCTTTATGCAGCGTGTCGACGTCGGCAAACAAACGGTAGTCGATGCCGAGCTGGGTCGGTCGAGTTGGACAGGCCACCTCGAATTCGAGCACCGCGTACGTGCCGTCGCTGTGGTGGTCAATCAGCATGTCCCCTGGATGAATCGCGCATGCTCGCCCGTCACCCGTAAGCTTGATCCGCGTGAAGGCGTACGCCTTGATGTCCGCTTC
This sequence comes from Burkholderia sp. PU8-34, assembly GCF_053427725.1. NCBI lineage: Bacteria > Pseudomonadati > Pseudomonadota > Betaproteobacteria > Burkholderiales > Burkholderiaceae > Burkholderia > Burkholderia sp. PU8-34. The sequence continues at coordinate 30,695 of NZ_JBSAXC010000031.1, read as the reverse complement.
GCGGACGCGGACCTCGCCCCACGTCAGCGCGCCGTCCCCGTCGGCATCGAGGATAAGCGGGTTGTCCAGATCCCGAAGGGCGATATCCCATCGGCCAGAAATCGTGTTGTCGCGGACTGCAAGCGTCAAGTAACTGTCGCTCGGCTTGTGCGCCTGCACCGCCGCAGCCCAGCACAGCATGAACAGCGCCAGCCACGAGGACACTCGCCGTTTCATACAGGCGAGCCGCTGTGCGTTGGCTGCGTCGCGAGCCGGGTCCCGAAGACAACGCTTGCCAGACGCGCTGCGAGTTTCGTCAATGCCGGATGGCGCAGCCGCGCCGTCTTCAGCCACATCATCGCGGGCGCAGCACGGGCAGGCTGCCGGGCGGCGATCGCTGCCTCCATCAAGATGCGGCAATCCGCGACCTCTTTTTGCACCAGCCAATCAGCCTCGGCAAGGCTGAGCGCTTTCTCCGGGTCGTTGAGGAGTTTCAGGTTGAAAATGGCCTCTTCACGCAGATGTACGCGATCCCCCCGTTCGGCGGATGCCGCAAACCGGCTTCGCAAGTCTTCGACATGAGGCGCCAAATCGGCGTTAAGCCCGGCCTGTTTCTCGGCCAGCGCCAGGCGAAGGAGCAGGTTGTCATTGCGGAAATCGGCCGAGAGCAGGGCGACGACCTCCTTGGGCCGGTTCTGGTCGAGCAGGAAGTCAGCCCAGGCTGCTTTCAGGTATGCGTCGCGCGGATTGGCGGCCATCGCGTTACGGAAGAATTGTTCGGCGGCTTCCTGCTTGTCCATCCAGACCGCCGTTTCGGCTTGACTGACCGTCAGCCAGGAGTAGAGCATATCGGTGGGCAGTATCTGCTCGGCAAGGTGTTGCAAGAGGAGATAAGCTTGTTCGGGCCGGCCGCTGACCGCTGCCACATTGGCGAGGCAAATCCCCGCGATGGCCGAATTCACCAAGATGAGCCGACCGCAACTTTGCCTGGCCTCCAGGTATCGGCCCTGAACCTGCAGGATACTTGCCCGCATCAGCCACGCATCCATGTTTTCGGGCTGGGCGCGAATTGCGTGATCGAGATCGTCGAGCGCGCTCGCGAAGAAATGGTTGCTTTGGCGAACGCTCGCACGCAGCACCCATGCGCGCGGCGGCGGGTTTGGCTGCCGCAGCCACGGTTCGATTGCGGCTTCGGCCTGGCCCAGGTCGCGCGGGTCTTGATCGCGCCGGAAACGTTCCAGGTGGCGCTTTGCGAGCTCGGCTGCCAGGTCGAAGTTGTGGCCGTCCGCAGCCAGGGCTGCGTGCATGGTCGCGATGGCCGAGTTAAGTGCGTCGTGCGCACGCGGCGCGAGCGTTTCCAGCACCTGTGAGTCATTTGCCGGCCGCACGGGCGCCGCGTGCGCCAACGCACCTGCCAAGCCGAGAAGGACACACGATCCGCACAGGATGCGGCGCCCTGCCGTATCCCGGTTGACCGGTCGCGTCCCGCTCGGACAGTAGCTCCGTCGCACCTCGAAAACTGCCAATCCCTTTAGCGACATGTGCCGGTGCCTGCTGAACGGCGGCGCGTGCAACGCCGCGCCGCGCTATGGTGTGCCGCGCCTCATGCAAGTTGCGCCTTCTCGGCCATTACATTAATTCATCGCACCGGGGATTGGTGTGGTCAGGTAAGGAAAGGCGTTATCGAACACGCTGTCGTCGATCGCTGCGCCGTCTGTCAGCGGAGCCGCCCCAGCCGGAGCGTCGGACGGCGTGCAGCCGAAGATGTCCGGCCTATTGAACGTGCACAACACGCCTATCACCACCCTCAGTTCTGCCGTGACGACGTCGTCACCTGGACGCCGTCCGTTCGGAAAGCCCGCGTTGTCACCAGCCAGGACGCCGAGATTGTTTTGTTTACCTTTTGGCGTCGGCGGAATGGACGTATTCAGACGCAACATTTCGGATGGGGTAACTGTTGTTTGCTGATTCAGCCCCCGAAATCCCGTGAGGAACGTGAAAACAAGATCGAGGCGCGGGAAGTTCGTCGGCGCTTTGGCGCCGGCGAAAAGGCTTTCGATCAGTGCCGGAAGCGTCGGATTCGTCACATAGATCGCAAACTGCCCATCGTTCGCTGGTTTTGAATTGTTGAATCTGTCCTTGTCCTTCAAGCCGATCACGAGTTCGTTGACGAGCGGCATCCCGAGTCGGGACACTTGCGTCCAGCCCCCCTCTGATTTTTCTGGCGTGCTATTAACGCTATCTGGATTTAAAGCAAGCAGCCTATCGTGGCGAATACTTGACGTCGTCCAGCCACCGATGACCGGGTCGCCGCGTTCGCCGACCAGACACTGGGTCGGCACCTCCAGCGCAATCGACGTGATGTTCTTGTCGGCCAGATCGTTCGGGTTACCGTTCCTAGGGCCCAAAGGATTAAGGTTGAGCAAGTCGAACGTCTTGCCGAGCGCCACCGCAAACGACTCCTTGCGCTGGCCTACAAAAACGCGACCCGGAGCCCCGCATCCCGGAATATTGATCGTGTACACATATTGCCGTGCGTAGTTGGCATAGCCACTGACGCTGCCGAACGTCTTGGTCCCGATAAAATCAGTTGGTTTGGTAAACGTCGTGATGCCGCCTGGGCCCGTGATCGCTTCCCCGGAGTCGCCGTGATGGGTGCCTCGAAAAAGTTTTAGCGTATACGTTTCGTTAACGTTCAGTTTCGATGAATCGCCCGCTGACACGGGGCCCGCCTGAACGAGAGGGATCGCCACCTGCTTGCCGCCGACGTTCAGCGCGGCATTGCTCACCGTGTTCTTGAAACGAAATTGAAATGTCAGATGTGCTCTGCCGTCGCCGACGTTGTCGATGTGAATTTCATACAGCGCATCGGGGTCAAGTGTGAAGAAATTCGGGCCGCCATAGGCGTCTTCCAAAGGCGAGTAGTTCGCGATCAGCGTCACATAGCCGCGTCGGTTCTGCTCATAGCTGTTGAACATGTAGAAGTCGGTGCCATCCACCTTCGGCATCGTGGCAATCAGCGGCGCCTCGCGATGGCTCGACGCATAACCAACGCTCGCGCCGGCGCAGAATAGAAAAATTGCGGCGGCGAGTACTGGCTTCGACGCGAGGTAGGTCGGCCGAATAAACTTTGAAGTAAACATGACAGTTCCTTAAAGATACGGCGCCAAGACAGGCTGGCCGTGTACGGAACTACGATCAGGAAGGCATCGACCCGATTCTCACGCGCCGACGCTTTGCAGGACATCTATAGCTGAACTGCCGGGTCTCGAGAGAAGCCGAATTAGCGACGAATATTCTTTCTAATTAAGCGTAAGTCACAATTCTTTCGAGCCTATTGCCCCGATGATTTCGGCAATGTTACTTGGGGCGCATGCAACCGGAAGCTCCATTCGACGATCCGAGGATATGCTCCGTGACCTGCGGCTCGCGGACACGCACCTCCAAACGTGCGACAGCCGCCCTTGGACAAACGCTGGATTCTGCGTCGCGGCCATGTGACCGCGTCAGGTCCGTTAGGCGCCTTTTGTCTTGCATTAAGTATCGTCCGCAGCGGGTCGACTACAGAAGTTCGGGACCGAGTCGGGAGGATTGATCCTCGTCGCACGACGAAGTTCCGGGTTCGGCCATGAAAGGTCGTTCGAATTCTTCCCACCGCAGACACTCGGGTGTCCGCTCCAGATAAGCAAGCAGCCGTTCGAACGGTTGACTCAGCCCTATAGCGAAGACCCGTCGTGGACGGAGGATTGTGGGGCGATGGTGGCGAGACTATCTCTCGCAGACAGACTCACTATCACATCAAGTCGATTTCCCGATACCCATTCCGGATCGAAGGAATAATATCGACCACCTCGAAATAAGGCACTGAGAACAGAGCGGAATCGCGCAGACGTTCCATCACGACATAAAACGTGCGCAAGTCACTTGCCTCAAATTGGGCAATATCGGTGCAGCGCCCGCTGAATGCTTCCGCGTCGAAATGGTCGACCCGAATATCGGTACCTGCCAATGCAGTTTCCATGATCGCGGCAGAAAATCCGTCGCGCTCTGAACGCGACATGGCAAGCCAGGCGGGGGTGGTTTTGAGCAGCACAAATACGTTGTAACGACAGGACGATTGATCCATGGTCGGAGCCTTGCAAGAGAGGGATGATTCGATCAGTATGTGAGTTATTGCTCGCATTTTGTACTCGCATATTTCATTGATGACCGAGATCCTTCCTGATCCGCGCAAACGGCCACGCCAGGCGCGTTCTGCCGCGACGTTCGAGGTCATCCTCGAAGCTTCTGCTCGCATTCTCGAGTCCGCCGGATTCGACGGATTCAACACCAATGCGGTAGCTGATCTCGCGGGAATCAGTATTGGCAGCCTTTATCAGTACTTTCCATCGAAACACGCCTTGATTGTGGAACTGATCAGGCGGGGACGAGACCAGTTTGCCAATGAAGTGAACGAAGCAGTTCAGGCGTTACCGGGCACGTTCCTGGAGGAACAGATCGAGCGGATTATCGAAATCGCCGTACGGCATCAGCTGGATCGTCCGGCTTTGGCGCGGACGCTTGAATATGCTTGGACGATGATCGGAAGTGAACTCGAAGCGGATCAGCTTCAGCGCAAGCTTGAAGCAACGGTGGCCGACCTGCTGCGTAGGCATGGCATCCCCAACGAGATGATCGCGGCACGCGATGTAGTCGCTCTCAGCAAAGGCATGATCGATGCAGCTGGTGTGGCCGGAGAACTCGATAAGGCTCCGCTGAATCAGCGCGTCAGCCGAGCGGTGTTCGGGTATCTGGGGTTGGCAAGAGCGCCGCAAGAGGAGTGAGTGGCCGCTTTTTCCTTGCGGATTCAACCCGTCGATGCAACGAATTGATGAAATTGCTCGGCCGGTATATCGAAGTCTAGTGTCTTGCGTGGACGTTCGTTGAGCCGTCGGGCAATGGCGTTGAGCTTGGCTTGCGAGTAGTCAGAGAGGTCGGTGCGCCTAGGCAGGACCGCTGCCGGCCACAAACGGCCGTTCGACACAGCTTTTTAGATCGTCGACAATCGGTGCAGATAAGGGCGTAGCCTTTAGCGGTTACCGTCGATCAGATCGTTCAGCAGCGCATCGAACGCGGCCTGTGCGTCTTCAAGTTCCTGCAGGGCGGCATCAAAGGTTTGCAGCGCGAACGGCGAAGGCTCGCCGCTGCCTTGCGGCGGAAATTGCTTCTGCATCGAGGCGAACGTACTCTGCACGCGCAGCGTGGCGGCCACCATGCGCTCCATCGCCTGGGTTTCTTCGGCTCGGGCCTGTTCCGGATTCATTCCACTCTCCTTGGATGGTTTTCTTGAAGACCAGATCGTACACGCTGTGTCCGTTCTTGCCGCCCTTGGCAGAACGACTCCGTTGAAGGTTCCAACGGCACGCTGCGCGAGAAGCGATTTAATCGGGAATGATTCCGCAGTCGCGCCGAGGCCAAGATACTCATCGAGTGTGGCTACAAAATCCCGCCGCAGGTCACAACGATTGGCCGCTTTGAATGAATCTGAAGGGCCGTTCAGGGTCGGCAACGGCCTCCAACTCGACCGTCAACTCTGTGTTCGTGAGCGCCGATCATGGCAGACGCGTTGCCGATCCGGTTGATCATGCCCATCGAAACCCGCAGCGCCAAAGCGCGGCGCGAACGCCGCAATGCGTGCGCTATTGCTTCTACCCTATCCCTTCGGCGAGCAACATTCACGCCCCCTTACCAATGTCCGCCGTACCCCTCCCCCCGGGTTGGCATGCAATTCGAAAGTGAATAATCAAATACACCCTGGTCGGCAAGCTGTTCGAACACCGCGGCAAACGAAGATTGCGCGTATATCCCGCATCTCACATATTTCATCGACGCTTTCTGATGAATTGGATGCATCAAGCGCCGATCACCGAAAAGTCATCTTTTATTCAAAGACAACAAATTGAGACTACGGACATCTTTTCTGAGAGACAACAGAACCAACACCGGCAACACGAGCAAACCCCGGCCCCCCGTACCGGCAATCGTCAAACAAACTGTACCGGTACTGTACCGAAAACCGTCGCTAAACTGCCTCCATCCCCCCCGCTTCACCGATGGAGAACACCGACATGGAATTCCTCACCCTGAGCGCGCTTCCGGCCGGCATGCTGTTCGCGCTCGTCACGTCGATCACGCCCGGCCCGAACAACACGATGCTGCTCGCATCGGGCGTCAACTTCGGATTCCGCCGCACGATGCCGCACCTGTTCGGCATCAGCATCGGCGTCGCGATCCTGATGCTGTGCGTCGGTTTTGGCCTCGGCGAAGCGTTCAAGCGCGTCCCGATGCTGTACACGATCCTCGAGATCGCGAGCGTCGCCTACCTGCTGTATCTCGCTTGGCGGATCGGCACGTCGGGCGAGGTCAAGGCGAACGGCGGCAACGCGCGACCGATGACGTTCGTCGCAGCCGCCGCGTTCCAGTGGGTCAATCCGAAGGCGTGGATGATGGTGCTGACCGCCGCGACGACAATCCGGCTGTCCGCCGACTACGGGATGAACGCCGCGTGGATGGCCGTCGTGTTCATCCTCGTCGGCTTCCCGTGCATCAGCCTGTGGGCGGCGTTCGGCCTCGGCCTGCGGCGCTTCCTGTCGAACCGCCGCGCGCTGCGCATGTTCAACGTAACGATGGCGGTGCTGTTGATTCTGTCCCTGTATCCGCTCATCGCGCACCTGCTGCCGCAGTAAGCGCCCGCTCACGTCCGCCCGTTGAGATTCGCCGCGCGCAGGCGTACGCTAGTCTTCCGGGCGCGCGAAACCGCATCGCCGGTCGAGCCGCTACTGTCGGGAGACTACCGATGAAGCCAATGCTGAGGACGGGCGAGCACATCGAAGGGATGCACTGGATCGCCGAATATCACCAGCAGACGCACGATATCCGGGTATTGCGCGAAGACATCGAGGTCGGCACGTATAGCGCGCCGCCGACGCTGTTCGGCGAAGAGGAAGACGTGGGCGCTCCCAACCTCGCCGACCATCGCAGCCGCGATGCCGCGCTGCGCGCGTATCTGCGCCACTTCGTCAAGGAACACGACGCGGAAGAATAGCGGCGCGCACGCCCCGCATTCCCTGCCTCCGCATGCGGCCGACGTGCGTCGTCCGGCCGCGTGCGTACCGGGTCGGGTTGCGCGGGTAGGGCCACATCGCGATCCGCGCGACGTTCGGCACCATGTCGTGACGTCGACGCGCGGCAGCGCGATCCCGACGCCACCGCATCCTCTCTTCAGTGCCCGAGCGGCTCCGCATGCGTCGACGATGGCACCGCTTCATGCGGCCGCGCAATCTGCTTGATCAGTAACGCGACGCACGCCAGCACGCCGGCCACCGCGATCGTCGCGAACACGCCCGCGAACGTGAAATGCCGGCGCGTCAGCTCTGCAACCAGGAACGACCCCGCAATCCCGCCGAAACGCCCGACGCCGAGCATCCACGCGACGCCCGTGCCGCGCCCTTCCGTCGGATAGAACGCCGCGGCCAGCGCCGGCATCGACGACTGCGCGGTGTTCATCAGCACGCCGGCCACGAACACGACCAGCACGAGCAGCCCGACGTTGCCGGCTGCCTGCCCGATCGCATAGACGCTGACGGCCGTCAGCGCATAGCACACGGCGATCACGCGGTTCGCGTTGAAGCGGTCCATCAGCACGCCGCACAGCACGGCGCCGACGCCGCCGAGCGGGAACAGCGCCGAGATCAGCGTCGCGCGCTGCGGGGACAGGCCGGCATCCTTCAGCAGGATCGGCATCCAGTTGATCGATGCGTAGAAGATCACGAGGCCCATGAAGTACGCGAGCCACAGCATCACCGAACCCGCGATGTACGACCGCGACAGCACGACGCCGAGCCCCTTGCTGCCCGTCTGCGGGGCAGTCTCGGTCATCACGAACGAAGCCGCGTTCAGCGCGTCGCGCGAAATGCGCGCGAGCGTCGCGCGGATCCGGTCGACGGGCTGGCTGTTCGCGACCATGAAGCGCACCGATTCCGGCATCTTCACGAGCAGCAGCACGCCGAGCAGCAGCGGCGTCACGCCGCCGAGCATCAGTACGCTGCGCCAGCCGAAGTGCGGAATCATCCATGCGGCGAGGAAGCCACCGAACGCCGCGCCGAGCGGAAAGCCGCAGAACATCAGGTTGATCACGGTCGCACGGCGCTTGTCCGGACAGAATTCGCCCATCATCGTGACCGCGTTCGGCATCGCCGCGCCCAGGCCGACGCCGGTAACGAAACGCAGGACCGTGAGCTGCCCGATGCTCGACGAGAACGCGGACACGAGACAGGCAATGCCGAACAGGAACACCGAGCCGAGCAGCAGCGCGCGGCGCCCGAGGCGATCGGACAGCGGGCCCGACACGAGTGCGCCGCACGCGAGGCCGAACAGCGCGGCGCTCAGCACGGGTGCGAGATCGGGTTTTGCGAGATGCCATTCGGTGAGCAGCGACGGGGCGATGAAGCCGATCGCGGCCGTATCGAAACCGTCCAGCAGGACGATCACGAAGCACATGAGGAAAATGAGCCACTGAAAGCCGCCGAACGGCTGCTCGTTGATGAAGGTCTGTACGTTGACGACCGAGGTGCGATTCATTGCCTGTCTCCTGTTGACCAGATGTCGACCGGACTAGGCGCTTCAGCGCTGAGTCCGGTCTCATGCAAAGCTGTTAGCGCTTCAGCGCTTACTCTGGCCCCATGCAAAGCTGATATATAAGCGGCGCGGCTCACCGGCCGCGCCTTACCTTTGTTCGCGCATCGAGGGCGATGCGCTTGCGCGCCGATACACTGCCGGCGCGTCTGTTCGTCATCGATGGCCCGCTGCCGCGCGCTTCGCGACCGATACCGGGCCCGGCGTCAGCCCGCCGCGTCCAACCGGCCGTCCTAGGCGGCCTCGTCCTGCTCCTTGAAGATCTTGTCGGCGAGATGGAACGCCGAGTTCGCCGCCGGCACGCCACAATAGATCGCGGTCTGCAGCAGCACTTCCTTGATCTCGTCGCGCGACACGCCGTTGTTGCGCGCAGCGCGCAGATGCAGCGCGAGCTCCTCGCTGCGGTTCAGCGCGACCATCATCGCGATCGTCAGCAGGCTGCGCGTGTGGCGCGGCAGCCCGTCGCGCGTCCAGATCTCGCCCCACGCGTAGCGCGTGATCAAGTTCTGGAATTCCTCGGTCACCTCGGTGCGATTCTCGATCGAACGGTCGACGTGCGCGTCGCCGAGCACCGCGCGGCGCACCTTCATCCCTGCTTCGTAACGTTGCTGGTCGTCCATCGCGGGCTCCTCAGGCAGTCAGGAAATCGAGCAGTGCGCGGTTGAAGCTGTCCGTGCATTCGATGTTCGAGATGTGCGCGGCGTCGAATTCGACGTGACGCGCGCCGGGGATCGCGGCCGCCAGCGCGCGGCCCTGGTCGGGCGGCGTCGACATGTCGTGCGCGCCCGTCACGACGAGCACCGGCAGCGCGATGCCCTTCACTTCGTCGCGCAGGTCGGCCGCGTTCAGCGCGTCGCAGTTCGCCGCATAGCCGTCCTTGTCGGTATGCACGAACGTGTCGCGGATCGCATCGATGAGGCGCGGCTCACGCTCGACGAACGCGTTCGTGAACCAGCGCGGCAGCACCGCGTCGGCGAGCGCGGCCATCCCTTCGGTGCGTGCCTTCTGCGCACGCGGCGCCCACACTTCCGGCGAACCGATCTTTGCGGACGTGTTCGCGAGCACCGCGCGACCGATCCGTGACGGGAAGCGCGCGGCGAGCGCGGCGCCCGTCAGGCCGCCCATCGAGATCCCGCAGAAATGCGCGCGCGCGATGCCGACGTGATCCAGCAGGCCGATCACGTCGCCCGCGAGCTGGTCTACCGTGTACGAGCCGGCCGGCGCGGCCGAGTGGCCGTGGCCGCGCGTGTCGTAGCGCAGGATGTTGAAGTGCTGCGTGAGCGGGCGGATCTGCGGCGCCCACATCTGCAGGTCAGCGCCGAGCGAGTTCGAGAAGACGAGCCACGGCGCGTCGTCGCGCACGGCACGATCGATCCGGTAATGCAGTTGCACGCCGTTGACAGTGGCGAAAGGCATCAGTGTTCTCCTTGAGGATTCTGGCTCGCATACGCGGCGAGCACGGCGTCGACGTAGGCCTGCGCCTCGCCGACGTAATGTGCGGGATCGAGCAGACGCGCGAGTGCGTCGCGCGTCAGGTGGGCGGACACGGTGGCGTCGGCGGCCAGCACGTCGAACAGCGTGGCACCGGTGCGCACCGCTTCCTTCGATGCATGCTCGACGATGTGGTGCGCATCGAGCCGGCCGATCTTGTCGCCGAGCGCGAGCATCACTGCTTCGCCGAGGATCAGGCCGCGCGTCAGGTCGAGATTGGCCGCGAGGCGTTCGGTGTTGACGTCGAGGCCCGCGACGATCTGCGCGATCTGCGCGAGCGCGCCGCCCGTCAGGCGCGCGAGGTCGGGCAGTGCATCCCATTCGGCCTGCCAGCCGCCGAGCGCGCGCTCGTGCTCCTGGACCATCCCCGCGAACACTGTCGCAACGAGGCCCGGCGCGCGCACCGCGGCCGTCAGCACGGCCGCGCAGCCGACCGGGTTGCGCTTGTGCGGCATCGTCGACGAACCGCCCTTGCCGGCCGCGGCCGGTTCGCCAAGCTCGCCGACTTCGGTCTGCATCTGCAGCGACACGTCGCGCGCGATCTTGCCGAGCGTACCGGTCAGCATGCCGAAGCACGCGGCTGCCTCGGCGATGCGGTCGCGCTGCGTGTGCCACGGCACGGCCGGCAGCGCGAGCTTCAGATCGTCGGCGAGCGCCGCCGACACGCCGCGCGCGTGCTCGCGCAGGCTCGCGAGCGTGCCCGCCGCGCCGCCGAACTGCAGCACCAGCACCCGCGCGCGCACTTCCGCCAAGCGCGTGCGATGACGCAGCAGCGCATCGAGCCATTGTGCGAACTTCAGGCCGAGCGTGATCGGCAGCGCCTGCTGCAGCCACGTGCGGCCGATCGTCGGCGTCGCGCGATGCGTGCGCGCAAGTTCCGCGAGCGACGCGCACGCGCCGTCGAGCATCGGTTCGAGCATGTCGAGCGTGTCGCGCAACTGCAGGACCGTCGCGGTATCGATGATGTCCTGGCTCGTCGCGCCCCAATGCACGAACTTCGCGGCCTCGGGGTCGTCGGCCTTCACGCGCGCGGTGAGCTGCTTGACGAGCGGAATCGCGAGATTGCCGCCGAGCGCGGCGTCGCGCGCAAGCGCGTCGGCGTCGAGCTGGCCTGCCTCGCACGCGCGCTCGATCGGCGCGACGGCGGCAGCGGGAATCACCTGCTGCGCGGCGAGCGCACGCGCAAGCGCCGCCTCGACGTCGAGCATGCGCTGGACCGTCGCGCGTGGCGACCAGATCCGGTTGAGCGGCTCGGTGCCGCAGATAAGGGAGGTCAGGCGGGCGCTGTCTTCGAGCATGGCGTCAGGATGGGAAACGGCGTGCGCCTATTGTCCACCGAAGCACGCCGGCGTGCGCTCGGGCGCGCACACCGGCTGGTTCCGGTTCAGGCGGCAGCCTTTTGCGTTGCGTCGATCAGCGGCACGCCGGTCAGCTTCTGCAGCTCGTCGAACGACAGATCGGTGAAGATTTCGGTCACGGCCAGGCCGTCACGCGTCACGTCGAGCACGGCCAGGTCCGTATAGATGCGGCTCACGCAGCTGATGCCCGTGACCGGATACGAGCATTGCGCGACGATCTTGCTCTCGCCCTGCTTCGTCAGGTGCTCCATCATCACGAACACCTGCTTCGCGCCGATCGCGAGGTCCATCGCGCCGCCGACCGCCGGAATCGCGTCGGGCGCGCCGGTATGCCAGTTCGCGAGGTCGCCCGTCGCGGATACCTGGAACGCGCCGAGCACGCAGTAATCGAGATGGCCGCCGCGCATCATCGCGAACGAATCGGCGTGGTGGAAATACGCGCCACCCGTCAGCAGCGTCACGTGCTGCTTGCCGGCGTTGATCAGCTCGTCGTCTTCTTCGCCGGGCGCGGGCGCCGGGCCCATGCCGAGCAGGCCGTTTTCGCTGTGCAGGAAGATTTCCTTGCTGGGGTCGAGGTGGTTGCCCACCAGCGTCGGCACGCCGATGCCGAGGTTCACGTACGCGCCTTCGGGAATATCCAGTGCGACGCGCTTGGCCATTTCATCGCGGGTCAGTCGTTTCATTTGGGTTCTCTCCGTGTCGACCGGAGTTGGCGCTTCAGCGCTTACTCCGGTCCCATGCAAAGCTCAGGCGGCTTGGGATGCGGCGCGTTCGGCGGCCAATTCGGCCGCATGCGAGGCCTGCGGCACTTCGACGATGCGCTGCACGAAAATGCCCGGCGTCACGATGTGCTCCGGGTTCAGCCCGCCGAGCGGCACGACTTCCGACACCTGGATGATCGACACCTTCGCCGCGCTGGCCATGATCGGCCCGAAGTTGCGCGCGGTCTTGCGGTAGACGAGATTGCCCCAGCGGTCGCCCTTGTACGCCTTCACGAGCGCGAAATCGGCATGGATCGGCTTCTCGAACACATAGAGCTTGCCGTCGATCTCGCGCGTTTCCTTGCCTTCGGCGAGCTTCGTGCCGTAGCCGGTCGGCGTGAAGAACCCGCCGATGCCCGCGCCTGCCGCGCGGATGCGCTCGGCGAGGTTGCCCTGCGGCACGAGTTCGAGCTCGATCTCGCCCGCGCGGTACAGCGCGTCGAACACCTGCGAATCGCTCTGGCGCGGGAACGAGCAGATGATCTTGCGCACCCGCTTCGCCTTCAGCAGCGCGGCGAGACCCGTCTCGCCGTTGCCCGCGTTGTTGTTGACGATCGTCAGGTCGCGCGCGCCCTGCTCGATCAGCGCGTCGATCAGCTCGGACGGCATGCCGGCCGTGCCGAAGCCGCCGATCATGATCGTCGCGCCGTCGTGAACGTCGGCGACCGCCGACTGAAGCGAATCGAAAATCTTGTTGACCATGTCTCTTCCTGATCCATACCCGCGGCACGATGCGCGGCTGTCGATGGAACACGCGTATCTCGCGTGCCGCGCCGGGCCCATGTCCGGATCCGGCGTTTGTTCGATACGCGAACCTAGATTCGATTAGCGAACGATGGGCCGATCATAGAGTCGTGCTCAGCGCGTTGTCAAGGCGGGTTCCCTCGGGAGCCGCTTCGTCGTCGAACGGCAGGCCGACGTAGTTTTCGGCGAGCGCCTGCGCGGCGGCCCGCGAGCGCGTCACGTACTTGAGTTCGGCGAGCTTCAGGCGGTTGACGAACGGCGTGTCCTCCGCGGACGAGTGCAGCATGTTCGTCATGAAGTACGAGAAATGCTCGGCGCGCCACACGCGGTCGAGGCAGGTCGCCGAATACGCGTCGAGCAGCGCCGCGTCGCCGTGCCGGCAGCGTGCGCCGAGCGCGCGGGCCAGCACACGGACATCGGCGACCGCGAGGTTCATCCCCTTCGCGCCGGTCGGCGGCACGATGTGCGCGGCGTCGCCGGCGAGGAACAGGCGCCCGTACTGCATCGTCTCCGACACGAAGCTGCGCATCGGCGTCACGCTCTTCTGCGTGATCCGGCCCTCGGCCGGCGTCCAGCCGGTGTCGTTCGAGAAGCGTGCATGCAGTTCGTCCCAGATCCTTGCATCGGACCATTCTTCGAGGTTCTCGTCCGGCTTGCACTGCAGATAGAGCCGCGTGACGGTCGGCGAGCGCATCGAAAACAGCGCGAAGCCGCGTTCGTGGTGCGCATAGACGAGTTCGTCGAGCGACGGCGCCGCGTCGGCGAGGATGCCGAGCCACGCGTACGGGTAGACGCGCTCGAACGTGTGCTGGTATTCGGCCGGAATGGTCTGACGCGCGATCCCGTGAAAGCCGTCGCAGCCGGCGATGTAGTCGCAGTCGATGCGGTCCGCGCGGCCATCCGCGTGGTTGAAGGTCACGAACGGCTGGTCGCCATCGATGTCGTGCAGCGCGACGTCGCTCACCTCGAAATGCATTGGATGGCCGTGCTCGACACCGGCCGCGATCAGGTCGCGCACCACTTCGTGCTGGCTGTAGACGGTGATCGCGCGCCCGCCGGTGAGCCCGGTCAGGTCGATCCGGTGCCGCTGGCCCGCGAACAGCAGCTCGACGCCGTGATGTTCGAGCCCTTCGCGGCGCATCCGGTCGCCGAGGCCGGCCGCATTCAGCGTGTCGACCGTGCCCTGCTCGAGCACGCCGGCGCGGATCCGGTTCTCGCAATATTCGCGCGAACGCGCTTCGACGAGGATGGAATCGACGCCTTGCAGACGCAGCAGATGGGACAGCAGAAGGCCGGACGGACCGGCGCCGATGATGGCGACCTGGGTGCGCATTGTTCGTCTCCAGAACATTGGTTCGAATAATGAAACCAATTTCAGCGCTTTCCCGACTATGCGGCAACGCGATTCAAGAGATAACTTGTATACGTTTCGCGAATATTGGTGCCGTGATGGAAGCACTCGATCTGAACCTGATTCCCTACCTCGTCGCGCTCGACGACACGCGCAACGTTAGCCGCGCCGGCGACCAGCTCGGCGTGAGCCAGCCGCGCGTGAGCGCGGCGCTTGGCCGGCTGCGCGAGTATTTCGGCGATCCGCTGTTCGTGCGCACGTCGCGCGGGATGGAGCCGACGCCGCGTGCGCTGGCCCTGCTGCCCGCCGCACGCGATGCGCTCGCGCAGATCGAACGCGGGCTCGTCGCGCCGCACGATTTCGATCCGGCGGCGAGCACGCATACGTTCTCGATCGCGCTGTCGGACGTCGGCGAGATCGTGTTCCTGCCGAAGCTGCTGCAGGCGTTCACCACGCTCGCGCCGCATGCGAACCTGCGCTCGGTGTCGCTGTCGCACGACGAAGTCGGACGCGGCCTCGAAGCGGGCAGCATCGATCTCGCGATCGGCTACTTCCCCGATCTGGACGGCAACAACTTCTTCCAGCAACGGCTCTTCACGCACCGCTTCGTGTGCCTGATGCGGCGCGGCCATCCGCTCGAAGCGTCGCGGCCGTTCACGGTCGAGCAGTTCCTCGCGTGCGGGCACGCGGTCGTGCGCGCCGAAGGACGCAGCCAGGAAGTGCTCGAGAAGTACCTTGCGAAGCAGCGGATGCATCGCCGCGCGGTGCTCGAGACGCCGCACTTCATGAGCCTGCCGTTCATCCTGAGCCGCACCGACCTGATCGCGACCGTGCCGCACGCGATCGGCTATGCGTACGCGGCCGAGCACGCGTTCATCACGCCCGTCGAACCACCGTTGCAGCTGCCGCACTTCGATCTGAAGCAGCATTGGCATCGCAAGTTTCATAACGATCCGCGCACTGCGTGGCTGCGGGGCGTCGTCGTGTCGCTGTTCAACGACGAGCAGGATGAGTGGCCGAAGTAACGTGTCGTCGTGCGGAGAGCCCGACCGCGCGTCACGCACGACCCGCGAAAGCATGAAACAATGCTTCCGATCCGCGCCGCCGCAGGCGGCCGTACTCGATGGAGCGAATACATGGGTAAAAAATCCTCGCGGCCCGAACCGGCCGCGTCCCGGCCGAGCCGCTCGGAGGCCGAAGAAGCCGTCCGGGTGCTGCTGCGCTGGGCCGGCGACGATCCGGCGCGCGAAGGCCTCGTCGACACCCCGGCGCGCGTCGTGCGCGCATATGAGGAGTTCTTCTCCGGCTACACGATCGAACCGCGCGACATCCTCGCGCGCACGTTCAGCGAGGTCGACGGCTACGACGAGATGATCGTGCTGAAGGACATTCGCTTCGAGAGCTACTGCGAACACCACATGGTGCCGATCATCGGCCGCGCGCACGTCGCGTATCTGCCGAATCACCGCGTCGTCGGCATCTCGAAGCTCGCGCGGCTCGTCGATGCATTCGCGAAGCGCCTGCAGATCCAGGAAAAGATGACCGTGCAGATCGCCGACACGCTGTTCGACGTGCTGCAGCCGAAAGGCGTCGGCGTGATTCTCGAAGCCGCGCATCAATGCATCTCGACGCGCGGCATCCACAAGCCGGGCGTCGAGATGGTCACGTCACGCATGCTCGGCACGTTCCGCACCGATCCGTCGACGCGGCGCGAATTCCTGTCGATCGTCGCGAATCCTTCTTCAGTGAACCTGACGAATACGTAAATGGTGGCTACGAAGCAAACGGCGGATGCGCCCGTGGTACTCGTGACCGGCGCCGCGCGCCGGGCAGGGCGCGCATTCGCCGAGTATTTCGCCGCACAGGGCTACCGCACCGCGATTCACTACGACCGCTCGGCCGATGCCGCGCACGCGGCTGCCGACGCGATCGCCGAACGCGGGCCGGATTCGGCGGCGCTGCAGGCAGATCTGTCCGATGCGGCACAGATCACCGCGCTGATCGATGGCGTCTTTGCGCGCTTCGGCCGCCTCGACGTGCTGGTCAACAACGCGTCGGTGTTCTGGCAGGACCACTTCCCGAGCTTCGATCTCGCGGCGTTCGACCAGGCGTGGGCCGTCAATTGCCGCGCGCCGATCCTGCTCACGCGTGCGTTCTACGAGCGCGCACGCGCGGCGGGCAAGCAAGGCGTCGTCGTGAACGTGGTCGACCAGAAGATCAAGGAGAACTTCCACCGCGACCATTTCAGCTACACGGTCGCGAAGGCAGCGCTCGGCAACCTGACGCAGATGCTCGCGCTGTCGGCCGCGCCGGTGCTGCGCGTGAACGCTGTGTTTCCGGGCCTGATGCTGCCGAGCGACGACCAGACCCAGGCCGACTTCGAACATGCGAGCCGAGCATCGACGCCGCTCGCGCGCATCGCAGGCCCCGACGACGTCGCACGCGCGATCCTGCTGCTGACGGGCGGCGCCTACAACGGCGTCGATTTCGTCGTCGATGCGGGGCAGAACCTGATCCGCGTCGATCAGGACGTGCTGTACAAGCACCGTTCGCCGACGGGCAGCCGCTGACGCCAGCGCTTCGGGCTTCGGGCTTCGGGCTTCGGGCTTCGGGCTTCGGGCTTCGGGCTTCGGGCTTCGGGCTTCGGGCTTCGGGCTTCAGGCTTCAGGCTTCAGGCTTCGAGCTTCGGCAACACAACAGCGCGATCGCGATACGGCGCACATCACGCGCCGTATCCGCCTGCTCGACCGTTACGGTTTCTCAGCGCGGTCGCCTTCGCGCGCCTTGCTCTGCGCGACGCTGGTGCCCGGCGGCACGCTGTGCGTGAGCCACACGTTGCCGCCGATCACCGAGCCGCGGCCGATCGTCACGCGGCCGAGAATCGTCGCGCCTGCGTAAATCACCACGTCGTCCTCGACGATCGGGTGGCGCGCATTGCCCTTCACGAGCGCGCCGTCGCCGTCGGCCGGGAAGCTCTTCGCGCCGAGCGTGACGGCCTGGTAGACGCGCACGCGCTCGCCGATGATTGCCGTCTCGCCGATCACCACGCCGGTGCCGTGGTCGATGAAGAAGCTCGGCCCGATCTGCGCGCCCGGGTGGATGTCGATGCCGGTGGCCGAATGCGCGATTTCGTTGATGAAGCGCGCGAGCAGCGGCACGCCGAGCCGGTGCAGCGCGTGCGCGAGCCGATGGTGCATCATCGCCAGCACGCCGGGGTAGCACAGCAGGATTTCGGTGATGTGCTGCGCGGCCGGGTCGCCCGCATACGCGGCCTGGATGTCGCTGACGAGCAACGCGCGGATCGCCGGCAACTGGGTGCCGAATTCGCGCGCGATGCCGAACGCGCGTTCCTCGAGATCGGGAAGCGGCGTGTCCGCGTGTTCGGGCAGGAACGTCAACGCGCGGCGGATCTGTTCGGACAGGATGCGCAGCGTGCTTTCGAGCGTATGGCCGACGTAATAGTCGACACTTTCGTCTGTCAAATCCGGCGCGCCGTAGTGCGTCGGGAACATCGACGCGCGCAGGCCGGTGACGATCTTGCATATCGCATCCCGGGACGGAAGTTCACGGATGCCGCGCGGATGGCGCGTGCGGTGCAGTTCCTCGCGCGACTCGCGCAAACCGGCAACGATCTCTTCGAGGCCCCACTGACGCGAAAACGATTTCGACATATCCAAAAGCAGGCGGCCTGCGCTTGACGCACACGACCGCAAATAAAAGTGACGGGTTTGCCAAGATTACCGCGTTTTTCGACCGGGGGCCGTTCGCGGCGGATCGGCCGAACGGTCAACGTCGGGCCAACGTCGGCGTACGCCGTCCGCGTCAGATCGTGACGCTGCTCGCGTCGATCCAGCGCACTGCCCAGTCGCGCGCGTGCGCGATTGCGGCGCCTTCGTCGTGGAACTGGAGTTCCGACGGAAAGAAACGATTCGCGACGAGTTCCCCGTCGCTCGATCGGGAGATCACGACGTAGGGTTTGAACGAACCGTCGCTGGCGCGCGCAGGCGCGCAGTTCAACAGATAACCGCGATGCGTGAAGGCCGATGTCGCTTGCATGAGTCCGCCACCTTAAATCCCTTGTTTCTTGTTGACGTCCCGTCTGTTAAGGGTGCTGGCGCCCTGGTGCGGGCGGAAGCGGCGATACTGCGTCCCCTGTCGCCCCTTCGTCGGAAAAGAATCATACTCTGTAGAAAACGCCTCTTCTAGCTGAAATAAATCACGACAAATCAGCGCGCGCGGCGCGGCCGCGGCGATCGCCCGCACGCCTTTTCCCGTCGTGTCCGGAACGGGACTTGCTTCGATCCGGAGAGCTTCGCCGCCAGGAGATTCGCGATGGAATCGTCTGCACAAACGCGGTCCGCGCATCCGCGCAGCATCGAGTTGTACAACGAGGACACGCACGACAGCACCGTCGACACCGACGGCAAGAACCGCGAAGCGGCACGCCTCGCGCGAGGTGAACCGATCTCGCCCGATCAGGTGACGACCAGCAATGCGTCGCTCGACAACGCGATGCCCGAATCCACGGACGGCATCGCCGGCTACGACAGCAGGCCAGGCGGCAATCATCCTGCGTTCGCGCTGCGCACCGGCTACGTGATGATCGAAAAAGGCTTCGATGCGCCGCCCCCGGTCGGCGACGAGATGCTCGGCGTGGTGCACCGGATGTACGGCAGAGAGCATTGGCCCGGCCACTCGCGACGGCCTGAACGCGTATTCGAGCTGACAACTGTGCCGCGCTAGCCGCGGCGTTTGAAGCGATCGTTCGTAAGGCGGCGTTCGCGCGGTGCCCTGCGCAGGCAACGCGCGAACGCAAGCGTCCCTGATCGCACTTCGTCCGCTGCAGCAGACGCTTTGCACAATCGCGCAGCGGCTCGACCGTCGTTTCGCGTCGCCGGCCTCGTGTCCCGAAACCGAGGCCCCGGCCCAAGCATCGTGACGCGCAACGAATCGCGTCACACCGTGTCAACTCAACGGTTCGTTCCGCCCGCGGCATTCCGCATTCGTTCTCTGGCGCAACCACTCCACCGGCGCGGCCGGCAAACCCTGCGCGCTGCCCCGCGATCGAAATCCGCACATCGCTTGACCGAAATCACGGCACGTTTCATCAATTTCGCTTCAATGACGAAGAACGGTCATCGTCGATCAGACCGACGCGTCGACGCGTACGCGCCGTGCACGTAGCGCCACGCGAAGCAGACAACCGCAGCGCTACCGGTGGCGCACGTGGTACGTCCGTGCATCCGCGGGATGTAGCGCCTGCTCTGCCGCAACCGATGCCCGAATCGCGACGCATGCCTTCTCCGCACTGCAAGGTCGCCGGCATTCGTTTACTCTGCCTCGCAGCAGTGAGCCGCTCAACTGGCCATTCGGCCAGCTTCTTTTCAACCCGCCTCTCGGAGACACTATGTACAAGCGTATCCTGGTTGCCGTCGACGGCAGCGACACTTCCCGCCACGCGTTCGATGCCGCGCTTGCGCTCGCGCAGTCGCACGGCGCGGAACTGCAGCCGTTCTACGTCGTCGAGAATGCCGCGATCTACTACAACGTGCCCGGCTACGATCCCTCAGTGCTGCGCGATCAGCTTCTCGCACAGGGCAACGACCTCGCCAAGGAATTCGCGCAGCGGATGCAGGCGGCCGGCGTGAAGGGTGAAGCGAAGCTTGCCGAAGCGTCGTCGCTCGCCGATGTGTCGTCGCTGATCCTCGACGGCGCGAACGCATTCGGCGCCGACCTGCTCGTGCTCGGCACGCACGGCCGCCGCGGCTTCCGCCGGCTCGTGCTCGGCAGCATTGCCGAGCAATGCGTACGGCACGCATCACTGCCCGTGCTGCTGATTCCGGCAGCCGCGCACGCCGACGAGCAAGCGGGCTAAGCGGCATCCGGCTCGGGCTCGGGCTCGGGCTCGGGCTCGGGCTCGGGCTCGGGCTCCGACTCCGACTCCGACTCCGGCTCAAGCTCAGGCTCAGGCTCAGGCTCAGGCTCGGCGGGCGGCAGGCGGCGGGCGGCGGGCGCCGCCAGCAGTCGGTGCGGGCCGCCGGAAATATGCGCGACGGGGGTGCGACGGATCGCGACGTTTTGTCACCCGACAGCGGCAACTTGCGGTGGGACAATGATTCCGTCGATTCAACGCCGGAGAAGATAACCATGTTGACGCCCGTCGCCACTCGCGCTGCCACCCCGCCTCATGTCGGCAGTTGGGCTCCCCGCCAGGCCGCGCACTGCTCGTCGTGCGCAATGCGCCACTTGTGCATGCCGCAGGGCCTGGCACCCGAAGCACTCAGCCGCCTCGAATCGGTCATCTGCGCCGCACGCGCGGTCAAGCGCGGCGAAGCGCTGTTCCGCGAAGGCGACGCATTCGACAACCTGTATGCGGTGCGTTCGGGTTCGCTGAAGACCGTCGCGACGCGTCACGACGGCCGCGAGCAGGTCACCGGCCTGCATCTCGCGGGCGAAGCGCTCGGCCTCGACGGCATTTGCGACGACACGCATCCGCGCACCGCGGTCGCGCTCGAAGACAGCTCCGTCTGCGTGATCCCGTACAGCGCGCTCAAGGCGCTTTGCTCCGAAGCAGGCACGATGCAGTTGCGCATGCACAAGCTGATGAGCGAGCAGATCGTGCGCGAAACGTCGCAGACGATGCTGCTCGGTTCGCTGAACGCCGAAGAGCGCGTGGCGGCATTCCTGCTCGACGTATCGTCGCGCTACCTGAAGCGCGGCTATTCGCCGACGGAATTCAATCTGCGGATGACGCGCGAGGATATCGGCAGCTACCTCGGCATGACGCTCGAAACGGTCAGCCGCACGCTGTCGAAATTCCAGAAGCGCGGCCTGATCGAGATGCACGGGCGCCTCGTGCACATCGTCGATTTCGACGGCCTGCATCACCTCTGATGCGCAGTCCGGCGCGCGCGACACGCGCGCCGCCGGCCGCCCCCGTCAATCGAGAAACAACGCGGCGCGCGCCTTGAGCGCCGCGCTGAAATCGTCGAGCCAGCCGATCGACAGACGCCAGCTCTGCCAGTACAGGTCGATGTCGACCGTGCGTCCCGCCGACATGTCGATGAGTTCGCCCGCCGCCAGCTGGCGGTCGACCATCCGGTCCGGGCACATCCCCCATCCCAACCCCGTCTCGCATGCGCGCAGATAGCCGGCAACGTGCGGTATCCAGTGCTGCGGCGGATCGAGATCCGCGCGCGTCACGCGCCGGATGAAGCGTGCCTGCAACCCGTCCTTCGGATTGAACATCACGCACGGCGCGCGGCGCAGCGAATCGCGATTGATCCCCGCGCTGAAATAGCGCGCATGAAATTCCGGCGAACACACGGCGCGATAGTGGATGCGCCCGAGCCGCGTCGAGCGGCAGCCCTGGATCGGCTCCGCCTGCGCGGTCACCGCGCCCTGCACGCTGCCGTCGCGGATCCGCGCCGCCGTGTAGTCCTGGTCGTCGATCACGAGATCGAGCAGCGTCTCGCGCTCCGCGCAGAACGGCCCCACCGCGTCGATGAACCACGTCGCGACGCTGTCGTCGTTGACCGCGACGCGCAGCGTCGGCCAGTCTGCCGCGAGCGCGCCGGGCAACGCGGGCATCCGGCCGGACAGCTCCGCCTCGAGGAGCTGCACGCGCTCGGTGTGGCGGCACAGCAGCGCGCCGGACGTCGTCGCGACGCACGGCTGCCCGCGCTTCACGAGCACGCTGCCGACCCGTTCCTCGAGCAGTTTCACGCGCTGTGACACCGCCGACGGCGTGACGTTCAGCTCCTTCGCCGCGCGCTCGAACGAGCCGTGCCGGATCACGGCCGCAAGGGCATCGAGCAATGCATAGTCGAGCATCAGTTTTCCTTAATCCGCATTAGACAATTTAGCTTTTCTTAGCTCCGCCGACCCTGCAGACTAGCGCTACCCGAAACATCCGTCTACTGCTCGCAATC
This sequence comes from Burkholderia sp. PU8-34, assembly GCF_053427725.1. Taxonomy (NCBI): domain Bacteria; kingdom Pseudomonadati; phylum Pseudomonadota; class Betaproteobacteria; order Burkholderiales; family Burkholderiaceae; genus Burkholderia; species Burkholderia sp. PU8-34. The sequence continues at coordinate 8,407 of NZ_JBSAXC010000031.1, read as the reverse complement.
ATCATGAACTGGATCGCTTTTTCGCACGGCGCGGCACTTTGCGCGTCGCTCATCGTCACCATCGGCGCGCAGAATGCCTTCGTGCTGCGCCAGGGCATCATGCGCTCGCACGTCGGCAAGATCGTGCTGCTCTGCGCGCTGTCCGACATGATCCTGATCGGCGCCGGCGTCGGCGGCGCGTCGGTGCTCGTCGAACGCTATCCGACCTTCGTCCACGCGGTGCTGTACGTCGGCCTCGCGTATCTCGCGTGGTTCGGCCTCAGTGCGCTGCGCCGCGCGCTGAAGCCCGGCCATGCGACGCTCGACGTCCGCGGCGACGCGGTCGCGCCGCCGCAGCAAGGCGCGCTTGCGATCGTGCTGATGACGCTCGCGTTCACGTGGCTCAACCCGCACGTCTATCTCGATACGTTCCTGCTGATCGGCACGGCTGGCGCACGCGAGCCGGAAGGCGCGCGGCTCGCGTTCGCGATCGGCGCGATGACCGTCAGCATCGTGTGGTTTCTCGGCCTCGGTTACGGCGCGCGGATGCTCGCGCCGTGGTTCCGCCGCGCGGTCGCCTGGCGTGTGCTCGACGGCGCGATCGGCAGCATGGTGCTGTTCATGGCGGCCGTGCAGTTGCGGTGACGCCGTTCAGAAATGCGCTCCAGATCGATCCTGGCCACGCCGAACAGTCTCACAACAGACGGTTCCTCCGTTATCTGCTGCAAAACGTCCATCTTCCCGGCGCTGCGTCGCGAGCACGAAATGAACCGATCGGAGAAAATGTCCCGGTTCCGTCGGCGGCGTCGGAACCGCTCGATGCGCGCCGCCGTCTCAACCGGGATCGACGCCGTTTCGGCCAAGCACGACACTCAACCTGCCGCGATCGCGCTCGCGTGGCAGATCGCGCGGCCGAGCATCACCGCACCGATCGCCAGCGCGACGTCGCTCGCGCAACTGGCGCTGCTCGGCGACGCGATCCGCATCCGGCTCGATCAGGACGACATTCGGCAGATCGACGAGGCCAGCGCGACCTGACGCGACGTGCCCGGAGGCCGGGCACGATCGCGCACTGTCACAACTACGGATTCCGAATCAGTCGACGATACCCCGGCAATGTCGCCAGGCCGATCGACGTCTTCCCGACACGCACTGTCAGACGGTGCGCACAAGGTCAGGATTCAGCTCGATGTGCAGCACCACGAGCCAGCGGCGTGGACAGGTATCGGCAATCTTCGGCAGGTCCTCGTCGTCTGCTGCGCACTGCGAGCCGATGCAGCCCTTCTCGACCGCGTGGCGCCATGCATTTCGCGCGTCGATCAGCAGCCAATAGCTGACCAGCGCACAGGTCATCGAGCTGAAGACGAGCGTCTCCAGCATCGTCAGGTCGGATCCGACCTGCTCTGCCACGTACGCAAATGCGAACGTCAGGAGTTCGTTGATCGCGATTGTGACGAGCACGACCTTCATCCAGCCGCGCACCCGCATCGCCGCCTTCCGCCGCGCATCGTCATGCGGGCCGCCGGCCTCCGGTCTGTCATCACGACGCGGTGCATTGCGCATACGGTCGTGCCTCATGCGGCAAAGCGGACGAAACGCGCGCTCGGCAGCGCGATCTGGTGCGTCCACGCGGCCAGTGTGCGCGCGACGACCGGCGCCTTGCTGAGAATTGCGCTGTCGTAGCGCTTGCCGGCAAAGTGCACGATGTCGACGATACGGAATCCTTGACGGCGATAGAACGCGACAAGGTGCTCCGCCGGATACGGCGTGTCGAGTGCGAGCTCCGCATAGCCGCGCGTCGACGCCCAGTACTCCGCAAACGCCAGCAGCGATTTGCCGATGCCGCGGTTCTGCCACGACGGATCGATCGCGAGCTGGCGGATCGACGCGACGTCGTGCCGATGGTAATGGCCGCAGGCCGACGCGGCGTCCTGCGCGTAAAGCGTCATCGTGCCGATCATGTTCCCGTCGCTGACCACCACATAGCAGTCGCCCGCCTGCGCGCGCCGCCGCGTGACCGCCTCATCCTGATCGACGCAAGTGCAATTCAACCCCATCATGCCGAGACGCGCGAACGCGCGATGCAGCATCGTCGTGAGCTGCTCGTACGAATCTTGCGCCGGATCGAAGCGCCTCAACACCACGTTGCCGATGCGTCGCTTGACGCTCGAGAAAGGCGTGTGCGGTGCGATCACCGCGCGTTGCTTCGACATGACATCACTCCAGGGTTCCTGAGTTACCCGAAGTCTAGGGTTGGCCTATGGGCGTCACAAGAAAAAATGTCGTAAAGAATTGCGCTGCCAGCGCGCATATATCGCGCGTTTACACGGGCGACTGCGGGATTTACGCCATTTCTATCCGGATCGCTTTATAAGTTGAATGCGCGTGTCCGTTCCGATGAACAACACATGAACCGTACGCGAACCGCGCGTCCGGAATCCGCATTGCCGTACGCAACAGACATCCTGGGGAGCACCATGAAGCACATCCTGGAAGACCTGCAGGCCCTGATCGGCTCGCGCAAGATCGTGCCCCTCCACGGCCCGCGTGCAGAAACGGCGCGCAGCGTCGTGATGCGCGTCACGCTCGATGCGCGGCATGCGACGCCGTTGCGTCAGGCACTGATCCGCGACTGCGCGGGCCAACCCTGGACGATACGGGTGACGCCGCTGCGCGGAACGGATCGCGTGAGGCTCGTGCTCTATCTGCCGCGGTCGGCATAGAAGGACGCGATGCAGCACGTGACGCGTCTGGCCGCTGACGGTCGCGGGCCAGCATTGCCTCGCATCGGGTCGACAAGTGCCAGTTGAACGCATCACCGCGCCCGATCGATAATCGTCCTCATATCCGGATCCATCAAATCACGACGGAAGTTTTCGCATGTTGAGCGTTGGCCCTTTCTCGGCGCGCGTGGTGGCAGTCGCCATCGCCGCGCTCCTCGCGTGGCTCGTCGCCCGCTTCATGCAACGCGGCCAGTCGAAGGTTAGACACAAGAACGCATCGAGCCTGATCCTCGACGCGCTGCTCATCGGCCTGGTCGCCGCGCGCGTTGGCTACGTCGCGCGCTGGTGGCCGGATTACTTCGCTGCGCCGAAGTCCATCGTCGCGCTCGGCGACGGCGGCTTCTACTGGTGGGTCGGTCTGCCGGTTGCGCTGGCTTACGTCGGGTGGAAGTTGCGTCGCATGCGCGAGCTGGGCCGGCCCGCACTGGCCGGCGTCGTCGCCGGCATGCTGGCATGGAGCGCGGCGCAGGGCGTGCTGGCGTCGTTCCAGAACGCCGCGCCGCCGCTATCCGCATTGCAGCTGACGACCGTCGACGCGGTGCCCGTCTCGCCAGGCACTTACGCCGGCAAGCCCGTCGTCGTGAACCTGTGGGCAAGCTGGTGTCCGCCGTGCCGACGCGAGATGCCGATTCTCGCGCAGGCGCAGCACGACTACCCCAATGCCGCCGTGCTGATGATCAATCAGGGCGAAGATGCACCGACGGTGCATGAGTTCCTCGAACGGCAAGGGCTGCAGTTCGGTCACGTGCTGCTCGACCCGGCCCTCCACGCGATGCAAGCCTACGGTTCGCGCGGGCTTCCGACGACGCTGTTCTTCGATGCAAAAGGACGGCTGGTCGAATCGCACATGGGCGAAATCACCGCTGCGCGTCTGAAGGACACGATGAAACGTCACTTCGGTCCGTGACGTTTGTTGTACGTATGGGAGCGATGGGGGAGTGATGGCGGCGGAAGGTGTGGATCGCCGGCGCTCGCATAAGGCAGCGTTGATCACAAAGTACTTCAGCACGACAGGTTACTGCTACGGCCGCGCCCACCGACCGTCGCTAGCGATCCACCGCACGACTCTAAGCGCTCGCGTCGAATAAGGAAATCGGACGAAGACGAAAGTGCACGAATGTCCGACCGGCGAAATGCGTCATGGCCACCCTCGAGACTGTTCCGGCGATTGCACGCCATATCCTCGAATCGGGCCGTGTTTTGCTCCGTCGAGCGGCTGATCGGAATCGATACGCGGACGCACTCGCGCTCCACCACGTCGCATCGATGCGTGACACGCTCAGCGCGCTTGCGCCCGTCGTCCGAACGAACGCCGACACGCCCGTCAGCATGATCTGCAGGCCGGCCCACAACAGCAGGAATGCGAGCACATGCCTCGCGATCTTCGTGCCTTCGCTCCCGACCCACCCACCATCCAACCCCAAATAAATCGCCTTGACGACCTATCTTTCGATATATATCTTTAGATATGTTTTCCGACATACAGGACTCGATCATGCGACACAGTCACTTCCGCGGCCATGCCCGTTGCGACGGTCATGGTGCGCAAACCGCCCCGTTCTGGGTCACCGGTTTCTGGCATGCGATCGGCCGCCATCGTCGCGGCCGCGATTCGTTCGGGGGCGGCCCGTTCGGCGGCCGGGGCGGTTTCGGAGGCTTCGGCGACGATGAAGCGATGCCGCGCGGCCGCCAGTTCAGCTCCGACGACCTGCAACTGCTGCTGCTTGCGCTGCTTGCCGACCAGCCGAGCCACGGCTACGAACTCATCAAGGCGCTCGACACGCGTTCGAGCGGCTTCTACAGCCCGAGTCCGGGCATGGTCTACCCGGCACTGACCTATCTCGAAGAAGTCGGCTTTGTCGTGTCGCAGGCGGAAGGCAACCGCAAGCGCTACGCGCTGACGGACGCCGGCCGCGCGCACCTCGACGCGCAGCGCGAACGCGTCGATACGCTGTTCGCGCGCCTCACGCACCTCGCGCGAAAGATGGAATTCATGCGCCGCGCGTTTGCGGGCGAGACGGGAGGTGAAGCGGCCGGCGAAGCGGCGGACGAGTCGCAAGGCGGCTGGCTGCCCGAATTCGTCGAAGCGCGCGTCGCGCTGAAGCACGCGCTGCTGCACAAGAGCAGCGCGTCCGCCGACGAACAGCGGCGCATCGCGGCGATCCTGCGCCGTGCGACCGCCGAGATCGAAGGCCGCTCGGACGAGTAACCCGCGCCGCCGACCGCGAAGCATGGGCCCGAACAAGCGCTGAAGTGCCACCTCGGGCGACCGTGAAGCATCGGGCCCAAGCAAGCGCTGGAGAGCCAACTCGAGCCAACCGTGAAGCATCGGGCCCGAGCAAGCGCCGAAGCGCCAACTCGGGCCGACATTGGAGAACCGATTGATGCAACAAGCCCCCGAACGCACCGTGACCCGCGTGCGTCACACCCTCAAGTTCCGCCTGCTGCAGGTCGTGCGCCTTCACGCGGTGACGCCGCATCTGCTGCGTGTCACGCTGAGCGGCCCCGATCTGGCGGATTTCGAATCGGCGTCGTTCGACGACCACGTGAAAGTGTTCCTGCCGCCGCCTGGCGCCGAGCGCCCCGCGCTGCCTGAGATGAGCCCGAACGGCCCCGTGTTCCCGGAAGGCGAGCCTAAGCCCGTCGCACGCGACTTCACGCCGCGCCGCTTCGACCGCGCCGCGTGCGAACTGGATCTGGAATTCGTGCTGAACCATCCGGGCCCGGCGTCGCAATGGGCCGCGCAGGCACGCATCGGCCAATGGCTCGGGATCGGCGGCCCGCGCGGTTCGTTCGTCATGCCGACCGATTTCGACTGGCATCTGCTGATCGGCGACGATACGGCGTTGCCGGCCATCGCACGGCGTCTGGAGGAATTGCCCGCCGGCGCACGCGCGGCGGTCGTGCTGGAAGTCGCGGATCGCACTGCGCAGATTGCGTTCGACACGCGCGCGGAAGTGCATGAAATCTGGCGTTTTCGCAACGAAGCTCGCGACGAAGCGCAAGCCGCCGATGGCAACGTTGATGAGCTGCTGGCCGCCGTCCGCGACCTGCCGCTGCCGACCGGCGACGGCTATGTGTGGGCGGCCGGCGAAGCGCTCGCGATGCGCGCGGTGCGCCAGCATCTGACCGGCGAATGCGGCGTCGACAAGGGGCGGATTCGTGCGGCGGCGTACTGGAAGCGCGGCGCGAGCGCGGTGCACGAAGCGCTCGACGACTGACGCAAAACGTAGGGGCCGGCGCACGGACGGCTTGGCATCGGCACGGCGGCTGGTATATACCTACGTCTGCGATTTCTACCTACGTCCGCGATTTCGCAGTCTGCGCAATCAGCGCAGTCAGGCAGCCGATGCTGTCCGCCCCAGGAGCGCTCCGGTCATGACAAAAGAAAGCCACGCTTCGCCTTTCCTTCGCCACCTGAAGATCGCCGGCTATTGCGGCCTCGCGGCCGTCGCGCTCGCGCTGTTCGTCGCGATGTGCGCGATCCTCAAGGACAGCGCGCTCGATCGCAATGCCGCGCAGCAGCCGGCAGACACGACCGAGGAACTGCACGGCGCAGCCGGCCCGGCCACAGCCGCCGAAGCGGCAAGGCCGCCGGGCTGACCGTGCCCGGCGGCCTGATCATTCCGTCGAGTTACGGCGCGTGCAAGCGCCCCATCACGACCGCATGCACCGTCTCGCCGATGCGCTCGAGCATCGCCGAAACGGGCCGTGCATACAGGTGTGCGGCCAGCGCGCCGGCAGTGCCGACCAGCACGCCGCCCGCCATGTCGAACGGCCAATGCACGCCCGCGTAGATCCGCCCCCACGCGATCGCCGCAGCCATCGCCGCGATCACGAAGCCGGTCATGCGCGTCGTGCCGGCGAGCAACATGCCGGCGGCCACGCTCCACGCGAACGTCATGTGATCGCTCGGGAACGAGCCGTCCGGTGCATGCGGAATCAGTTGCGTGCCGACGCCGGCCATGAACGGCCGCGGCGAGAACCAGAAATGCGACAGCACTTGCGCGAGCGCGAGCGCCACGCACGCGCCGACGCCGGCTTCGATCGCCTGGCGCCGCGTCGGGCGCGTGCCGAACATCCAGGTCAGCAGCAACATCGCCGGAATCGCGTAGACGAGCCAGTCGGCAGCGAAGATCGCGAGCTTCGCGACGCCCGGTTGCGGCGCCGGGCCGGCGTTGATGGCGGAAAAGAGGGTGAGATTGAGGTTCTGCATGAATCGGATTATGTGGGGCGGGAGTGCCTGACCGGCCATCCGGTCACGCACGATGCTAGGAGCGGCTCGCTTAAGCGATGCTTAATAACGTCCGGAATGGCGTCCACGCGTGCGTCATGCACTTGGGCGGGCGACGCCCGATCCGTCCGCAAGGACGCTGTTAGAACCTGCATTGCAACACAAGTTCACACAATTGAAATATTCCGGGCGGAGCGTCTCCCGTAAAGCCTCACCAACTCTCCCGTAAACGCTCACCTTTGACCACTTCGCGACATCATCGACGCCTGCGACGATCAAGGCGCTGAGCGTTCATCGAGGCCATTGACGCTGTTCGGGTCAACATTTGCGCAGTCAACGCTTCGATTGCTGCAACAATTTATTCCAGTTGCGGCATCGCACAACGGCTGCGCACAGGCATACGATTACGGGCACTCATCAACGAAGCCGATCAACAACAAGGAGTCCGCATGAAACCCAGCGATGTCCGATCGAAAGCATTTGCCATGCCGTTGACCAGCCCCGCCTTCCCGATGGGCCCTTACCGTTTCGTCGATCGTGAGTTCCTGATCATCACGTATCGCACCGATCCGGCCCGTCTGCGCGAAATCGTGCCGGAACCCCTGCAGATCACCGAGCCGCTCGTGCATTACGAATTCATCCGCATGGCCGACTCGACCGGCTTCGGCGACTACACCGAGAGCGGCCAGGTGATTCCCGTCGAATACAACGGCCAGCCGGGCGGCTACACGCTCGCGATGTACCTCGACGACCACCCGCCGATCGCCGGCGGCCGCGAGCTGTGGGGCTTCCCGAAGAAGCTCGCGTCGCCGACGCTGAACGTGAACACCGATCACCTCCTCGGCACGCTCGACTACGGCAAGGTGCGCGTCGCGACCGGCACGATGGGCTACAAGCACAAGGAACTCGACATCGCCGAGCAGACGAAGCGCCTCGCCGGCCCCAATTTCCTGCTGAAGATCATTCCGCACGTCGACGGCACCGCGCGCGTGTGCGAGCTGGTGCGCTATTACATGCAGGACATCGTGATGAAGGGCGCATGGACGGGCCCCGCGTCGCTCGAGCTGTCGCCGCATGCGCTCGCGCCGGTGGCCGACCTGCCGGTGCTCGAGATTGTCGAGGCCCGCCATCTCGTCGCGGATTTGACACTCGGGCTCGGCGAAGTCGTCTACGATTACCTGGCTCAGTAATACCTTCCGCAGTCCTTTTCTCCTGTCAAACCCTTAACTACGGGAACTCGAACATGAGCAATCTGAATGGCAAGACCGCAGTCGTCACGGGCGCCGCAAGCGGCATCGGCAAGGAAATCGCGCTGGAGCTGGCCAAGGCCGGCGCGGCGGTCGCGATCGCCGACCTGAACCAGGACGGTGCAAACGCGGTCGCGGAAGAGATCAAGAAAGCAGGCGGCAAG
>NZ_JBSAXC010000030.1:0-46956 GCF_053427725.1 Burkholderia sp. PU8-34 | reverse complement strand
CCGGTTCAACAGGCAACTGCACGAAAATGAAACGAAGGCGATTGCGGAGAAGGCAGGCACGGACAAGGCGGAACAGGAGAAACTGACGCGTGCAGCGTGCTATGCGGTGAAGTGCTGGGCGGAGTATCCGGAGGGGAGTGCGGAGCGCAGCAAGAACTTTGTGAGTGAAATCGAGGCATCGCAGCTGAAGCCGCAACTGGATTGGGTGAACCAGCAGAAGGAAGCGGGGTTGTTTGAATACACGCCGTTGCAGAAGATTGGCGATGCGGTGAAGAACGATCCGGTTGGGGTGGCGAAGGATGCGGCGAAAGCGGGACTGGGTTTCGTGACCGCGAAGACAGGTGGAGCGCTCTGCGGAAGTGGCTTGGGATGTGCGGTCGGTTCCTGGATGTTCGTGTTTGGCGCAAGCGATATGGTAGAGGGTACGACCGGATTAATGAATCGCTATGACGGGATTTCCTCGCCTGGAGTGAATCCGTTGAGGTTTGGGTTCAATCAGCTAAACCCTACATGGGGGAATGCCGTGTACGACGGAGTTAATCTTGCATTCTCTATTGCGGCATTGAAAGTTCAGGTTCCGCTAAATGTTGGCGTTGCCGATGGTCTCAATCGCCCTGTTTCTATGTTTGGCGTCACGGTTCCGCGTTTCGACAATGTGAATCTTCTACCGTTTATTAAACAACCTTGGCCGTATGGTGCGACGCAGGGGTTTTTGCTCTATGGGGTTGGTTCGAAAGGGACGGCGGTTGTCAATGACGTGCGGCAGGCCGTAGGAGATAAGAAGTGAACTGGCGAAGATTGTATGCGACCACTCAGATATATGGAGTCGTAGGCGGTGTTGCCGTAGGTGGAGCCGGGTGTTGGTCGTTTCTGGTCGCAGGACTATGCCGCATAGCATTTGATCTTGGCGACAACGAATCTATGCTGCTGATTGGCCTTCCTCTTTTTATTATTCTATTTGTCGTATTTGTGAAGCACTTACCGAAGCCACTACGCAAGGCCGGGATGTTAAGCGACGATCCCGAGAAATTCGGTCCATGGTTCAAGTCTGACCGCAAGAGCTGAACCACCGAGCCCGGCGGATGCCGGGCTCAGTGTTCATGCCTGTTTCGAACGAGGGCGACGTCGAGGTCGTCGTTCAGCGGCGAATTGTTCGTGATGGCGGATGCGGGCCTGTATCTCCTGTTCGGTCATCTCGCGATTGCCGATCCGGTAGTTGTGATCGGGGGAGATGGTCAATTGCTGGGAGCGGTAATTGACGGAGAGCAGCACATGGTTGCCGGGCACAAAGCCGGTGGTGGCGAGCAGGCGATCGACGACGCTCTGCCACGGGAAGGCTGGCCGGTTACGGTCGGGCAGGAACTGCGAGGTAAAGCCGTCGTAAGGGGCTTCTTCCAGCACGAAAGGGAAGTAGTCGACGCGTTCGACAGATTTAGCGCGCGAGCGCCGTGGTGGTGCTGGTATAGGTGGTGCTGCCGGCGTCGAGGCAGGAGCGAAATCGATAAACGATGGCAAATCTCGGATTGGGAAGTAATGAAATGCTTAGACTGATTGTCTTATATTTTTGTGCTTTCTCGCTGTCATTTATGTGCTTTGCCTCCATAAAGATATTTGTAATGATATTTGCGGTCTATTTGTACGGTGGCGATTTCTTATGGGCGAGCGGCGACACAAAATTCGTCTTTGTGAACGGCGCTTTATTGGGGCTTGTATTTTGTGTCTTCGCGACATTGGCTTTTGTGCGAAATGAGTGATAACAGGCCTCGCCTCGCGTCGAAATGGTGGGAATTGAATTTGATGTCGGGTTGAGGGCGATTTTTACGTTGCATCGTGGATTAATTTCGATAGCCGAAATCGGCGTCGAACGAAAATGAAGCAGAACAAATGCGAGAGACCAGAAAACTACCTCTTGTCGTCGACCTCGACGGCACGCTGACGACATCGGACACCTTGATGGAATCCGTGATACGTGTCGTCAGACGTAAGCCTGCAAACCTGCTGCGATTGCCATTCTGGCTCGCCTGCGGTCGCGCTGCATTCAAGGCAAAAATCGCAGAGCACGCTGATTTCCGAGCAGAGTTGCTTCCCTACCGCGACCCGCTTGTCGACTACCTTGGCGACGAACGCAAAAGTGGCCGCAAGATCGTTCTTGCGACGGCCGCGCATCGGTCGATCGCTGAGCGCGTGGACGCGTATCTCGGTCTGTTCGACCTTGTCATCGCAACCAGCGGCGGCACAAATGTGAAGAGCGACGCCAAGCTTGCCGCCATTCGCCAGCAGGTGGGCGACGATTTCGTCTACGCAGGCGACAGCAAAGCCGATCTGCCGATCTGGGCCGGCGCGAAGGGTGCTGTTCTGGCCGGCGTTACGCCTGCTGTTGCCGCGAATGTCCGGAGCAACACCCCGGTCGAACGGGAATTTCCGAATGCGCGCGCGGACCTCGCCACATGGTGCAAAGCATTGCGTGTCCACCAGTGGCTCAAGAACCTGCTGCTGTTCGTTCCATTGCTGACAGCATTTGCATTCCTTGACACCGACAAGGTCGCCACGCTCGCGCTCGCGTTTCTGTCGTTGTCGCTTGGTGCGTCCGCCACCTACATCGGCAACGATCTCTGGGACCTGGACAACGACCGCCGACACCCTCGCAAGCGCAACCGCGCCTTCGCGAGCGGTACGTTGTCAATTGCCAGCGGCGTCGGTTGTGCGGCGTTGCTGCTGGCATTGGCGTTTGCATTGGCATTCGCGGTGTCGATCGAGTTCGCCGGCATGTTCTTGCTCTATCTGTTGCTCACGACAGCGTATAGCTGGCGCCTGAAATCGATCGTGCTGCTCGATGTCGTCGTGTTGTCGCTTCTGTACACGTACCGGATCGTGGCGGGAGCCGTCGCGGCGGAAATTGCGGTCAGCCGCTGGCTCCTCGCGTTCTCCGTATTCGCCTTTCTGAGTCTCGCGCTCGTGAAGCGCTGCTCCGAGCTTGTGCTCTTGCGTCAGAGCGACAAACGCGCATCCGTGGGCCGCGATTACCGGGTGAGCGATCTCGAAGTGCTCTGGCCGTTTGGCGTCGGTGCATCGCTGGCTGCGGTGGTCGTGTTCGGCCTTTTCATCAACGCACCCGAAACCGCCACACGCTACGCGGTTCCGCATCTGCTCTGGTTCGTGCAGATCGGCTTGATTTACTTGTTCGGTCGACTATGGATCACGACGGTGCGTGGCGCGATGCACGACGACCCTATCGTTCATATTCTCGAAAACCGCGGCAGTTTCAGCATGCTATGCGCCATGGTGGCGATCGTGCTGGCCGCTCACTTCCTGCCGGCTCCGTGAACGGCGTATGCATATGACGGAAAAAAATCGAGACCGGGTGCGGGCGTTCTGCCGCTTCGCCATTGTCTACGTGCTGCTGTTCGTGTGCGCCGGGAACATCACCAACAGCATGCTGCTGAAGTGGGGCTTCCGTGATGACCAGAAGGGCGATTTTGCAACGAGCTATAGCCTTGTCGGCATGATGAACGGCGACGCGCCGAAGCCGTATGTTTACCGCTCATCGTTTCCGAAAGCTGCGAAATGGATCGCCGAGCAACTCGACCAGGCAAAGCAGGACAAGCTTTTCAAATCGATCACGCGACATGACTCACTGCGCAAGGCCTATTTTGCGAGTGTGCCGGACGAATACTGGACGCCGGTCGTGGCGCTCGTCTATCACCTGACATACATCGCGATCGTGTTGTCGACACTGTTTGCGTTGTTGCTGGTCTACAAGCTGGCCAGGCTACACGGGCTCAGCTTTGGACATTCCGTCGGTTTTCTTGCAGCGTTCAGTTTTGTCTACCCGCTCACGTTTCAGCAGGGTGGCTACTACTACGATTTCTTCGAGCTGCTCGGTGTGCTGGGTGCGTGCTATTTCCTTCTGAGGAAGCGAATGCTTGCGTGCACGCTGACGATAGCCGTTTTTTCCGTGAACAAGGAGACATTCTTTCTCGTTCCGCTCGCCTTGTTCTTCCTGCACGAGCGAGAAATCGCAGCCTCGAAACGCTTCGGCTGGCTGGCTTTGCAACTCAGTGTCTGCGTAGTGACCCGACAGTTCATCATGAGCGGGTATGCAGAGAATGCCGGCGGATTCGTCGAATATCACGTGTGGGACAACCTGAAATTCTGGCTGAATCCCAAGTCCTATCTGTCGTTCTACAACCTCGTAGGAAAAGGCATTTTCACCCCAAGTCTGGAAAACCCTCTGATGCTCGTGCCGCTGGTGGTGTTCTTCAGTGCGGCTTGGCGCGCGACGCCCACGCAGTACCGCGTCTACTTCCTTGCGGCATTCCTGCCGGTACTGGTGTTGTTCGTCTTCTTCGGCTATCGGGACGAGGCGCGAAACTTCTCGATTGTGTTTCCGGCGCTCGTGCTGATCGCGCTGCATGGTGCGAATCGATTCAACTCGATTTTCAGCGGAAGCGAGGAAGTGTCGGCTGACGCCCATTGCCTGCCGCGCCGCCAACCGGATGTGGTAGCGGCGACGGAGGCCGTGCGATGAACTGGTTGATCATCATTGCAAGCGGCATTTTCGGCGGACTCGCGAGCGTGTTGCTTAGAGTCGCCGCTCTCAAGGGCATTGCGCTTGGCGAGTCGAGCGTATTGCCATGGATGGCACGCGGCGCAGCTATCGGCGCCTACGGTATCGGGTTTGTCCTTTATGCGATCGCCTTGCGCAAGGCAACACTTGGCGTCGCATACCCGACCATGGTGGCGATCGCCTTGCTCGTGGTGCTGTTGTTCACGGCGCTGCACGAACAGCTTTTGCGCCCGATGCAGGCGGCCGGCGCACTTGTCATCCTGATCGGCGTCTGGATGGTAACGCGGTACGCGTAATCTAGAGAATGAAATACATGAAGAGGAAAATCCAAGAGGCCAACCTTGTCGCAGCATCGTTGCTGCTCGCATCGGCCGGCGTGCCGGCACAGTCGATGCCGACGATCGGCAACGATCAACGCGTCCGTGAGCAGGAAGAAGCGCGCGAACGCGAGCGAACCGTCTCCGCTCCGGCGGTGCGCTCGACCGTGACGGAACGTGCGGACTTTCCGGCATTGCCAACCGAAACGCTGTGTTTCCGGATCGACGGCCTTGCGCTCGATGTGCCGGACTCGCTGCCCGGCCCGGTAAAGGTGCACGGAGCATCTGCTTTGCCGATGGATCGCTTCGCATTCGCCCGCGAATGGCTGAACCACTATGCCGGACAATGCGTCGGTAAGCAGGGCATCAATGTACTGGTCAAAGGGCTGTCCCAAGCAATCCTGTCGCGCGGTTACGTCACGACGCGCGTGCTTGTACCCGAGCAAGATCTGTCGAGTGGCGTGCTGAAACTCGCGCTGATCCCCGGCGTGATCCGCCATGTGCGCTTCGCCGACGAGAAGCTGCGCGGCACGTGGAAGACCGCGTTCCCGACGCGCGATGGCGAACTGCTGAACCTGCGCGACCTCGAACAGGGCCTCGAGCAGATGAAGCGCGTATCGAGCCAGGACGTGTCGATGCAGATCGTGCCGGCCGATGCGCCCGGCGAAAGCGACGTCGTGCTGGATGTGAAGCGCGGCAAGCCATGGACGCTTGTCGCATCGATCGACAACTCCGGCACGCGTGCAACCGGCAGGCTGCAAGGCAACCTGTCGCTCGGCATCGACAACCCGCTCGGCCTGAACGACATCTTCAACATCGGCGTCAGCCAGGACCTCGAATTCGGCGACAAGCGTCTTGGTTCGCACGGCTGGAACGGCTTCTATTCGATTCCGTGGGGCTACTGGACCGCGACGCTCTCGGCATACACGAACACGTATTACCAACAGATCTCCGGCGTAAACCAGACATTCGTCGCCAGCGGCAACTCGAAGACCGTCGACTTCAAGCTGAACCGCGTGTTGTCGCGCAGCCAGAACAACGTACTCGGCGCGCAATTCCGGCTGTCACGCCGCTTCGGCCAAAGCTTCATCGAAGACACCGAGATTCCGCAGCAGCGCCGCAACAATACATTCGTCGAGATCGGTCTGACAGATCGCCACTACTTCGGTGGGGCGCAGTTCGACGGAACACTAGCCTATCGCCAAGGCGTCAGCGCATTCGGCGCACGGGACGACGTGCTTGCAGCAGAGGGCGGCCCAACCTACCGCTACAAGATGGCCGTGCTCGATGCGAACCTGTCCGTGCCGTTCGCCATCGCCAAACAACCATTCCGTTACATCGGGACATTCCACGGCCAGTACACCGGCAACACGCTGTACTACATCGACGACCTCACGATCGGCAGCCGCTACACGGTACGCGGCTTCGACGGCGAGACGATGCTGGCGGCCGCGCGCGGTTTCTACTGGCGCAATGAATTGCAGATGCCGATCGGGCAGACGGGGCAGGCGATTTATGCGGGGCTGGACTACGGCCGCGTGTGGGGAGCACAGCCGGTCGCGCTGGTCGGCACGCAATTGGCGGGTGCGGTAATCGGCGTGAAGGGCAGCGTAGGCACGCGATTCGGCAGCTATGCGTACGATCTGTTTGCCGGCACGCCAGTCTACAAGCCGTCGGGGTTCCAGACGGTGCGCGTGACGTTCGGATTTCAGCTGACTGCGCAATTCTGACTCTTCGGCGTCGTTGCCCCCGCCGACGAACGAGCGTCGGCAGGGGCATCGTGAAAAAGAGCGTCGAAAATGGCATGTCCGACCGAAACAGGAAGCATGGCGTGTTCGGTGGTCGGTGAATCCGCTCAAAATGTCGCGTCAATTTCGTCTTCGTCCGATTTCATGTTCGGCGCGGCTTTGGCATGCTGCTGCAATCTGTTGATTCGCGATGAAACTCAGCGGCGGAATGATTGGGTCGCAGTCACATCGTGGATTGCGTAACCCGACTGAGTATCTGAACTCTGTCACGTCCTGACCGACCCCGTTGGGAGTGGTGATTCGTCTCGTATCGAGGCTCAGTGATCGAATAAAAAATAGGACTGCGAATGCAGGATATCGGAAATATTGGGGCGGGACCTAAGTTTATGTATCTGTTTGAAAAGACGACGTGGTCGCGTCCGATGTGTTGCAAAAGCTTCACCAGTCTCGCTGGAGATCTGTCCGCCCGGATGCGAATTGACACACTCGGCGAACGAAATGACTAACGCCGGCCGAGCCAGCGTACTGATCTCGCTCGTCGTCCCGTTCCATAACGAGGAGGAGGTGATCGATGCCTTCTTCCGCGAAGTCACGGCGGTGCTGCTGCGCATCCCGGACGCGGATTACGAGATCGTGTGCGTGAACGACGGCAGCACCGACGCCACACTGGAAAAGCTGCTTGCATTCTGCGAGGCGGATGCGCGCGTTCGTGTTGTCGATCTTTCCCGGAACTTCGGTAAGGAAGCGGCGCTGACCGCGGGCCTGGACGAAGCTGCAGGGGATGCGGTGATTCCGTTCGATGCAGATCTTCAGGATCCGCCGGAAGTCATTCCTGTGTTGGTGGAGCGTTGGCGGGACGGGTTCGATGTGGTGCTCGCGATGCGTGCCGATCGTCATGTGGATTCGTGGGCCAAACGCGGCATGGCGGCGCTTTTCTATCGCGTGCACAACGCGATTTCCGATACATCGATCCCGGAAAACGCCGGCGACTTCCGGCTGATGACGAGACAAGTGGTCGATACGCTGAAACAGCTCCCCGAAAACCGTCGTTTCATGAAGGGGCTCTTCGCGTGGGTGGGTTTCCGCGTCACGTCCGTCGACTACGTGCGACGTCCCCGCGCGGCCGGCTGCTCAAAGTTTTCGGGTTGGAAGCTGTGGAATTTCGCGCTGGAAGGCCTGACGAGTTTCGGCACGCTGCCGCTGCGCGTATGGACCTATATCGGCGGCGTAACTGCGGGCTTTGCAATTTTCTATTCGACCTATCTGATCCTCCGAACACTGATCCACGGCATTGGTGTCCCCGGCTATGCATCGCTCATCACGGCGGTGCTGTTTCTCGGCGGCGTGCAACTGATCGGCATCGGGGTGATCGGCGAGTACGTCGGACGCATCTATATGGAATCGAAGCGGCGTCCGGTCTATGTCGTACGCAGAATCCATCGAAAGGGTTCCGCGTGACGCTCGCCTTCAAGGCCAACACCATCCCCGCATGCAACAACCGTCACGCGCGAGCGGGTTAACGCAGGCGGTGCATCTCCGTACACAGACATCCCTCATGACGCAATCACTTACGCACGAACCGCCGCACGCCCTTGATGAGACGCGCGAAGCCGGCAATACATGGCTCCTGATCGCGCTGCTTCCCGCACATGCGATCGTCTGGACCATCGCAGCCTGGCTTTCGCGAGGCAATCTCGACATGCAGGGCGACATGATCGAGAACTATGCGTGGGGAATCGAGTGGCAGGCCGGCTACGCCAAGCATCCGCCACTTTTTGCGTGGATCACGGCAGCGTGGTTCAAATTCTTTCCAAACACGGAAATTGCCTATTTTGCGCTGTCTTCGCTCAATGCGATGGTCGGCCTGCTCGGCATCGTCGCACTTGCCGGCCGAGACCTGCCACGTCGGCTTGCCGTCGTGGCAGGTCTCGCGATGGCCGTCTCGCCGCTCTACTCAAATCTTGCGGTCAAGTTCAATGCGAATGCGGTTCTGTTGTCGATCTGGCCGTGGACTGCCTATTGCTTTGTCCGGTTCATGCAGACGGGGGGATGGCGATCTGCGCTGGCACTGGGCGCGCTTGCGGGCGCATCACTGCTCGGCAAGTATTTTTCGGTCGTCTTGCTGATGGCACTGTTCGCTGCGGCACTTGTGCGGCCTGCGTGGCGCATGCGTCTGTTCAGTTGGAAAACCCTGCTTGCGGCAATCGCGGGCGCGATCGTACTGGCGCCACACGTTGTCTGGCTCGTCGACAATGCGTTTCTGACGTTCGACTATGCGCAAGACCGGACCGGCGGCACGTTGCCTGCCGCGCTTGAGCGATTCGGGATCTACACGGCTGCGCAGCTTGGCTATCTTGCATTGAGTTTCCTGTTCGTGATCGTGCTGGTTCGTCGTGCACGCTGGCAGGCGGCGAAGGTGATGGCGGCAAGCTACGTCAGGCCGGGCTTGTGTCCAGACCTCTGGTGTCTGGCGCTCGGGCCGCTCATTGCAACGGGCGTTGTCGCAGTATTGACGAAAACACAGATGGCATCGGTATGGGGAATGGCAGCGTGGTTTGCAATCGTGCCGTTATGGCTGAAAGTGCTGCATGCTCACCGATTCGAAATCGTGGCGGAGCGTGCAGGTCGGATTCTGGCGGGATACTGGGTGGTGGTGATCGTCGTAACCGCCGCGGTTGGCTACATCGGCGTGCTGCGTCAATCTGACGACGCTGCTGAGCCGCGTGCGGAACTTGCCGAAGCCGCTAACGCCATGTGGCGCGTTCGAACCGGACAGGACGTTCCAGTCGTTGCGGGTTCCGTACACGAAGCTCAATCGATCGCGTTCTACGGTAGCGGATACACGCGCTACTGGGACATGATTGATCCTCGAATGACGCCATGGCTGACAGCCGCTGACGCGCGCAAGCTCGGAGCGATGTTTGTTTGCCGCTTGGGCGATACGGTCTGCCTTGACGCGTCGGCCGCATTGAGTGGTGTCGAGCCGACTATTGTCGAGGTTCGCAAGCAGGCTTGGGGCAGGGTGTTGGTGCCGAGGCGCTACGCGCTGTTCATGTCGGTTGCGCAACAATAGAAATCTGTCCGCATGTTTGTAGGCGAGGCGGTTGTACAAAGCGTTAGCTGCCCGCATGCGTGAACCGCTCGCGGAACTGGATGGCCGGCCGCTTACACGGAGCTTGCCTATAGCCGCGTGTGGGGACCGCAACCGGTCGCGCTGGTGGGAACGCAACGTGCGGACGCGATGATCGGCATCAAAGGAGGTGCCAGCACGCGATTCGGTGCGTGTGCGTACGACCTGTTCGCGGGCACGCCCGTCCAAGCCGTCCGGCTTCCCGACGGCGCGGGTAACAGTCGGGTTTCAGGCGACGGCGCAGTTCTAGATCGACCTCGCCAATCACGGGCGGCCAAGGTAAAACGGGGCGTGATCGCCGACACATACCAGCCGGCGATCGCCGATGCGGAAGGCCGATCCACAATCGCGCACGTTCCCGAAAAGCCCCACGCCCACCACCGATTCCTGCTCCACTTCCCACCCCGCCCGAAATATTTCTCCCAATTACCACCCAGCCCATTCATCTGATGAAAAAACCGCTCCGGTTCCCGGTATGATGCGCATCTCGCGCATGTATGGAACGCTTAGTTTTGATCTCGCATATAGGTGGCCGGCCTATCCGGCATAGCGGTTCGGGTCGTGAAAGAATCTGTAATATAAATTCCGTATACTTGTAATTTCTGACTCAGGCGCCGCCCGCCCGCGTGCTGGCCGGCCGCCGACGCAGAACAACCAGATCCGTCGCCGCCCGGCCACCCGGCGCCGCGACACGCTATGTACCGCCACCGATAATTTATGTCTTCCCGCCACCCTGGTTCGCCCAGCCGTGCCGCGGCGATGTTCGGCCGTGTCTCGGCACTGCTCCGCAACGAGCGTGTCCTGTCACCGCTGCTCGCACTCGGCATCGGGCTGCTGTTGATCGTGGTCTTCCAGCACCTGTCGGCATCTGTCGACTACCGGTCGGTGATCAGCCAGCTCCGCAACATGTCGGCCGCCGAGTGGGGCGCGTCGCTCGCCGCGACGGCGCTCAGCTATCTCGCGCTCGTCGCGCGCGACGCGGTCGGCCTGCGATACGTCGCAGCCAAGGTGCCGCGCGCGGCGCTGTGGATCGGCGCGATCGCGGGCTCGGCGCTCGGCAACGCCACCGGCTTCGGCGCGCTGACGGGCGGCGCCGTGCGCGCGCGCGTATACGGCGTGGCCGGCGTCACGCCCGCGCAGGTCGGCCGCATGACCGTCTTCACGAGCGGCACGCTCGCGCTCGCGCTGGTGCTGATGACCGCGCTCGGGATGGTCTGCATGCCGCAGGCGCTCGCCGCGATGCTGCACGTCGCGCCGGCCGTGCTGACGTGGGGCGGCGCCGCGCTGCTTGCCGCGATGGCCGCGATCGTCGTCGCGTGCGGCAACACGGCCCGGCCGGTCGTCACGCGCTTCAAGTGGCTGTCGTTCGACGTGCCGGCGCGGCGCGACCTCGTCGCGCAGATCGTCTACGCGGTACTCGACGTGGTCGCCGCGGGCCTGACGCTGTGGGTGCTGCTGCCCGCCGCGCCGGTCGGCTTCGCGAGCTTCATCACCGTCTACGCGGCCGCGCTGCTGCTCGGGATGATCGGCCATACGCCCGGCGGGATCGGCGTGTTCGAGGCCGCGATGGTGTTCACGCTCGGCCACGACGTGCCCGCGCATGCGATGGTCGCCGCGCTGATCGCGTATCGCGCGATCTACTTCGGCGTGCCGTTCGTGCTGTCGGCCGGCCTGCTCGCAGGCTTCGAAGGCCGCGCGTTGCGGCGCCGCCTCGTCACGCGGCAGGCCGCGCGCGTGTCGCAGCTCGCGCCGCTGTTCCTGAGCCTCGTCACGTTCGCGGTCGGCACGATGCTCGTGATTTCCAGCGCAACGCCGGCGTTCTGGCACCGGATCGCGATCCTGCGCAACGTCGTGCCGCTGTGGGTGCTCGAAGGCTCGCAGGTGATCGGCAGCGTGCTCGGCGTCGCGCTGCTGTTCGTCGCGCGCGGGCTGCTGCGGCGGCTCGACGCCGCCTGGTGGATGACCTTCGCGCTTACCGTGACGAGCATGGCACTGTCGCTCGTGAAGGGGCTCGCGTTCGTCGAGGCGGGCGTGCTCGGCGCGCTGCTCGTGCTGCTGCTCGTCAGCCGCCGGCGCTTCAACCGCCATTCGTCGCTGTTCGCCGAGCGCTTCACGATCGGCTGGTTCGTGTCGGTCGCGATGGTGCTGATGCTCGCCGTGTGGGTGCTGGGCTTCGCGTTCCGCGACGTGCCGTTCACGGGCGACCTGTGGTCCCATTTCTCGTTCGACGCACGCGCGCCGCGCGCGCTGCGCGCAACGCTTGCGGCCGGCCTGTGCGCGGCGATGTTCGCGCTGTGGCAGCTGCTGCGCCCGGCGCCCGGCCGCTTCGTGCAGCCGGCGCCGCAGGACCTGCTGGATGCCGAACGGATCATCCGCGCGCAGGAATGCAGCGATGCCGGTCTCGCGCTGATGGGCGACAAGAGTTTCCTGTTCTCGGAATCGCGCGAGGCGTTCCTGATGTACGCGAAGCACGGCCGCACGTGGGCCGCGCTGCACGATCCGGTCGGCCCGCGTAGCGAATGGCCGGCGCTGATCGGCAAGTTCATCGCGCTCGCGCATGCGCACAGCGGCCGCGCGGCGTTCTACCAGGTGCGCGCGAATGCGCTGCCGCTGTATCTCGACGCGGGCCTCACGCTGATGAAGCTCGGCGAGGAGGCGCATGTCGCGCTCGACGCGTTCGACCTGAAGGGCTCGCATCGCTCGCACCTGCGCTACGCATTGCGCCGCGGCGACAAGGACGCGCTGACCGTCGAGGTGATCGCGCCGCAGCACGTGCCCGACGCGCTGCCCGCGCTGCGCGACATCTCCGACGGCTGGCTCGACAGCCGCGACGCGCGCGAGAAGAGCTTCTCGGTCGCGGCGTTCCACGACGGCTATCTCGCGACGCAGTCGGTGATGCTCGTGCGGCAGGCCGACAAGCCGATCGCGTTCGTCACGTTCATGACGACCGACCTCAACACCGAGGCGACGGTCGGCGTGATGCGCCATCTGCCGGAAGCGTCGCCGTACGCGATGGAGTACCTGTTCACGCAGCTCGCGCTGCACCTGAAGGAAGCGGGCTTCCGCAAGCTGAGTCTCGGCATCGCGCCGTTCTCGGGGATGGGCGCCGCGCGGATGCCGTCGCCGTGGCACCGGTTCGGGCTGATGGTCTGGCGCTTCGGCGGCCGCTTCTACAATTTCCGCGGCTTGCGCGCGTTCAAGAGCAAGTTCGAGCCGCATTGGGAGCCGCGTTATCTCGCGGCTTCGGGCTCGGTCGGCGTGTTCGTCACGCTGGCGGATCTGTCTTTGCTGGCTGGAGGTCGGCGTTCATGATGTTGAAGAAGGGAATCGCGCGGGCGCTGGGCGCCTGCGCAGGAATGATGCTGGCCGGCGCCGCGTTCGCGACGCAGCCGGCGGCAACGAATGTGCAGACGGTGGCAGGCGGCCGGTACGGCCCGGTCACGGTCACGAAGCCGAACGGTCCGCTGCGCGGCTTCGTCGTGCTGTTCTCGCGCGACAGCGGCTGGAACGCAGCCGACCAGCAGGCCGCCGCCGCGCTCGCGAAGGCCGGCGCGATGACGGTCGGCGTCGATTCGGAGCGCTATGCGGCGAACCTCGCCGCGAAACAGGAAACCTGCCACCACCTCGACGGCGACGCCGAGGCGGTCAGCCACCAGCTCGAACGGCTCGCGCGCTCGTCGCGCTACTACGCGCCGATCGTCGCGGGCGTCGGGCAGGGCGGAGCGATCGCGAAGCAGATCCTGTCGATGGCGCCTGAGAACACGATTGCCGGCGCGGTGTCGGTCGAGCCGTCCGCGAAGCTCGATCCGCGCTTCAAGCCGTGCCCGCCGGATCCGACGATCGTGCGCCGCGCGATGCCGGGCTTCGTCGACAGCGCGGCGACGGGCGACAGCGCGAAGCTCGTGTCGCTGGTTGCGCCGCACCTGCGCGACGGCACGTCCGACGACGAGTTCGACGTGTCGGACCTGCCGCTGATCGAGCTGCCGGCCGCGAAGCCGTCCGGGCAGCTCGCGATCGTGATCTCGGGCGACGGCGGCTGGCGCGATCTCGACAAGACGATCGGCGAGGCGCTGCAGCGCGACGGCGTGTCGGTCGTCGGCATCGACAGCCTGCGCTACTTCTGGAGCGAGAAGCCGCCCGCGCAGACGAGCCGCGATCTCGCGCGCGTGATGCGTACGTACATGAAGCGCTGGCAGGCGACGAACGTCGCGCTCGTCGGCTATTCGTTCGGCGCGGACGTGATGCCGTTTGCCTACAACCGGCTGCCGGCCGACCTGCGCGACAAGGTGGCGGTGATGTCGCTGCTCGGCTTCGCGCCGGCTGCGGATTTCCAGATCCGCGTGACGGGCTGGCTCGGGATGCCGGCGAGCGACAACGCGCTGAAGGTCGCGCCGGAGATCGCGAAGGTGCCGCCTGGCATCGTCCAGTGCTTCTACGGCGAGGCGGAGAAGGAAACGATGTGTCCGGCGCTCGCGAGCACTGGCGTCGAGCTGATCAAGACGCAGGGCGAGCACCACTTCGGCCGCGACTACATCGCGCTCGAGAAGCGGATTCTCGCGGCGTTCAGGAAGCAGGTGGCGGCGCGGTAAAAGCGCGGCCGCCGGGCCGGCCGTCGCTGGACGGCCGCTCGCGGGCAAATCGTCCGCGAGAAAGACGTTTGCGGGAAGGCCGTCTGCGAAAAGACCTTCCGTGCGAGGATGGCTGCAACGGGGCTGTCGCGCCGCCCGGGTCATCCTTCCATTTGCGCCGCCGCGTCCTGCGGCGGCGTTTCCGATTCCGATCTCGCATCGCGCTGATAGAAACCAGGAAAGCGCTCGAGCTGGTGCTGCGCGTCTGCCATGTCGGCATCTTCGCGCAGCACTGCGCTCGAGAAGCCGGTGCGCTCCATCAACAGCAACTGGTCGACCATCACGTCGCCTGTCGCACGCAGGTCGCCGGCATAGCCGAAGCGCTTGCGCAGCAGGTAGGCCTGGCTATATGCGCGGCCGTCGGTAAAGGTCGGGAATTGCAGAACGATGCACGTCGCGGCGGCGATCTGCGCGCCGTGGGGTTCCAGCTCGTCGTCGTTCGCGATCGCAAGCGTCGCGTCGCCGCGCTGCTGCGCGTCGTGCGTGTCGTCGTCGTGTTCTGCCGGCGTCAGCAGCCGGATGCGTTGCAGTGCGTTCATCATGCGTTTTCGACGGAATGCCGCGCGTGGTGGGCTGCGGTCTTGAAGGGCTCGGGGCCGACGCGGCGCACGGTGTCGATGAACCGCTCGCTGCGGCCGCCGGTGTCGAGCCGCGCGTCGAGATAGGCGGTCACAAGGGCGTCGACGACATCGACGATCTCGTCCGCCGAGAACGACGGGCCGATCACCTTGCCGGGCTGCGCAGGGCCGCTCGCGGCCGAGCCGTCGGAGCCGCCGAGCGTCACCTGGTACCACTCGGCGCCGTCCTTGTCGACGCCGAGGATCCCGATGTGGCCGCTGTGATGATGGCCGCACGAGTTGATGCAGCCGCTGATGTGCAGATCGATGTCGCCGACGTCATGCAGCATGTCGAGATCCTGGAAATGTTCGGCGATCGCATCGGCGATCGGGATCGAGCGTGCATTCGCGAGTGCGCAGAAGTCGCCGCCCGGGCACGCGATCATGTCGGTCAGCAGGCCGACGTTCGCGCTCGCGAGGCCGATCGCGCGCGCGTTTTCCCATAGCAGGAACAGGTCGTCGACGTGCACCCACGGCAGCACGGCGTTCTGCGTATGCGTGACGCGCGCTTCGCCGGCGGAGAAGCGGTCGGCGAGGTCGGCGAGCGCGTCGAGCTGGTCCGGCGACGCGTCGCCGGGCGCCTGCAGGCGCCGCTTGAACGACAGCGTGACGATCCGCAGCGACGGGTCGCGGTGTGCGGCCACGTTGCGTGCGAGCCAGCGCGCGAACGCCGGATGCCGGCTCGCCTGCGCGGCGACGCGCGCGTTCGCGTCGTGCAGGTCGACGGTGCGCGGCTTGCGCGGCGGCGGCACGAAGCACGCGGCGATGCGGTCGAACTCGGCCTGCGGGATCGTATGCGGGCCGCCGTCGTGCTCGACGATCTGCCGGAACTCCTCTTCGACGTCGTCGATGTAGCGCTGCCCCTCGGTCTTCACGAGGATCTTGATGCGCGCCTTGTACTTGTTGTCGCGGCGGCCGTAGCGGTTGTACACGCGCACGATCGCCTCGATGTAGTTCATCACGTGCCGCCACGGCAGGAACGCGCGCAGCAGCGTCGCGGTCATCGGCGTGCGGCCCATCCCGCCGCCGACGCTCACGCGGAAGCCGAGCTCGCCCGCGTCGTCGCGCACGAGCTTCAGCCCGACGTCGTGCCAGTCGGTCGCCGCGCGATCCTCGGCGGCGCCGGTGATCGCGATCTTGAACTTGCGCGGCAGAAACGCGAACTCGGGGTGCAGCGTCGTCCATTGCCGCATCGCCTCCGCGAACGGGCGCGGATCGGCGATCTCGTCAGGCGCGACGCCCGCGCGCTCGTCGCACGAGATGTTGCGGATGCAGTTGCCGCTCGTCTGGATGCCGTGCATGTCGACGGTCGCGAGCAGGTCCATCACGTCGGCCGACTTCGCAAGCGGAATCCAGTTGAACTGCACGTTGGTGCGTGTCGTGAAGTGCGCATTGCGGGTCGGCAGGCGCGTCGTGCCGAGCTGCGCCTGCGCGTCGCACGCTGCGCGGTAGGTCGCGTCGTCGGGTACGTCGTAGTCGCGCGCGATTTGGGCCAGCACGCGCAGCTGCGCGCTCGACAGCTCGCCGTACGGCACGGCGACGCGCAGCATCGGCGCATGGCGCTGCACATACCAGCCGTTCTGCAGCCGCAGCGGCCGGAACGCGTCTTCGCTCAACGCGCCGCGCTGCCAGCGTTCGAGCTGGTCGCGAAACTGGGCGGCACGGCTCTGCACGAGCGCCCGGTCGAAATCCGTATATCGATACATGGAGTCGGAAGCAACGTGAGCGGCGCGGGGCACGCCGCTCGTCGGACGGCCGCGCCCGGACGGACGCGACGAATGGACAGCGTAGAGAACGCGCGGCGCCGCAACAAGGAGCAGTTGCGAGCGGAACATGCGCAGCAGATGCGCATCGTGTCGAGAGCTGAGAGCTGAGAGCTGAGAGCTGAGAGCTGAGAGCCGAGAGCCGAGTGCTGAGCGCGGCGGATGCGTGCAGCAGCGACTGCACGTGCGGAAGCCCGACCGCGGGCGGTGTCCGGAGCGCATCGGGCCACGCATCGAGCCACGCATGGCGCCGCGAACGGGCGCCGCGTATGGCTGCCGGAGCGGAAGCGGGGTCAGTCCGCCTTGCGCACGGCCGGCTCGGCGACGAGCTCGCCGAGCACGCGGATCGCCCGCTCGATCTCGCGGCTCCACGGATGGCCGAAGTTCACGCGTACGCAGCGCTCGAAGCCGTGCGCGGCGGAAAACAGCGGCCCCGGCGCGAAACTGATCCCGCGTTCGATTGCCTGCCGATGCAGCTCCATTGCGTCGATCGCGTCAGGAAACTCGAGCCACAGGAAGTAGCCGCCGTCGGGCTTCACCCATTCGACGCCGGCCGGCAGCCAGCGCCGCAGCGCATCGTCCATCCGCCCGAGCTGGCTGTGAAGCGCGCCGCGCAGCTTGCGCAGATGGCGGTCGTAGCCGCCGTGCTCGAGATAGTTCGCGATGCCGGCCTGCGCGGGAATGCTCGCCGACAGCGTCGTCATCAGCTTGAGCCGCTGCACCTTCTCCGCGAAGCGGCCCGCGGCCGCCCAGCCGATCCGGTAGCCGGGCGCAAGCGTCTTCGAGAACGAACTGCAGTGCATCACGAGGCCGCGTTTGTCGAACGCGCGCGCGGGCAGCGGATAGTCGGGCCCGAAATGCAGCTCGCCGTACACGTCGTCCTCGATCAGCGGCACGTCGCGCGCGGCGAGCAGGTCGACGAGCGCGCGTTTTTTGTCGGGCGACAGCGTGACGCCGGTCGGGTTCTGGAAATTCGTCATGAACCAGCACGCACGCACGTTGTGGCGGTCGAGCGCGTGTTCGAGCGCGACGAGATCGAGCCCCGTGTGCGGATCGACCGGAATCTCGACGGCGCGCAGGTCGAGCCGCTCGATCGCCTGCAGCGCCGCATAGAAGCCGGGCGCTTCGACGGCCACCACGTCGCCGGGGCGCGTGACGGCCATCAGGCACAGGTTCAGCGCTTCGAGCGCGCCGTTCGTGACGACGATCTCGTCAACCGGTTGCGACACGCCCATCGCCAGATAACGCAGCGCGATCTGCCGGCGCAACGGCTCGTTGCCGGGCGGCAGGTCGACGACCGTGCTCCACGGGCTGATGAGCCGGGTCGCCTGCGCGAGCGATTTCGCGAGGCGCGGCAACGGAAACAGCTGCGGCGCCGGGAACGCGGAGCCGAGCGGCACGATGCCCGGCTGCGTCGCGGCGTCGAGGACCGAGAACACGAGGTCGCTGATGTCGACCTTGCGCGTGGCGGACGCGGCCCGGCTCGCGCGCCGCTTCGCGGGCGGACGCGCACCGGGCGCGACGTAATAGCCGGAGCGTTCGCGCGCGCGAATCAGGCCCCACTGTTCGAGCAGGTAGTACGCGCGAAACACCGTCGACTGGCTGACGCCGTGCTGCGCGATGATCTGGCGCAGCGATGGCAGGCGCGTGCCGACCGCGAGGTTGCCGGTGCGGATTTCGTCGGCGATCGTGTGGGCGAGGGTTTCGTAGCGTTTCATCGGTGTGGACGGGAGCGCGCCGCCGGTTGCGGGCCCGAGAGGCGTCGCGCGCGGCACGCGGGCACATTGTCCGATGGACGCTGCGAAAAGGAAAGCGCATCTGTCCCCGTGATGGGGCGCCGACGCGGATACGCGTCCGTCGGGCGTGACCAGGCGATTGCAAATCGGAATGCGGCAATTACCGCATTTCCCGTTTATTCGCGTGTGGGCAGGCCGAGTGAGAATTGTATGAAGAAGCCGCGATCGAATGACGATGCGACGACTCAAGTTTTACCGCGAGCTGTCGTTAACGACGTTTGCGCTGAATTCTTTCGGATGGGCAACAAAACAACGAGTCCGAGATCGACAGCACATTCTCCTGATTAATTAAGATTGATTGCATCCACAACATTATGCAATTGGATAAATGGAATCGAGCGGCTGCGGTTTTAAATCCGTATCACGAATCATTCCATTCGGTCGGTAAAAAAGTAAGAGTGAATACGCATGCGGTCAGTTCTTATTGCATGACGTTTCTTTTTATGGTCTTGTAGCGATCTCAAGCTATCGCATCGACTAGAAAAAAAGGACAGTCGAATGCAGCCGTACGAGGCGGACACAGTCCGATTGATCAGGAGAATCGGCGCAGGTTGGCGCGGGGTCAACGTAACATTGCGCAAGATTCTCATCGTTTTGGCGTCAGGCTTGTTGTGCATGTCTGGTGTCGCCGCGCAGGAATCCGCAAACGAAAACGTATTGCGCGTTCTCGCGTGGCCTGGTTATGCCGACAACGATGTCGTCAGCGCTTTCGAATCGCAATTCCATGTGCGAGTCGAAGTGACGTTTGTCGACTCTGACGAAGCGTTATGGTCGCGCATGCATAGCGCTTCACCGCCGGCCTACGACGTGCTCGCGGCGAATACCGCCGAGATCCAGCGTTATGCGCGCGACAAGCTGCTCGCGCCGCTCGATCTGGCGCGTATTCCGAACCGTCGGCTGCAATTGCCGAGTTTCCAGCAGGTCTCGAAGATCGGCGGCCTCGTGCTCGATGGCGCGACCTATGCGGTGCCGTTCACGTATTCGTCGATGGGGCTCATCTACGATCGCAAGCAGGTGCCGGCCGCGCCGCATTCGATGCTCGAGCTGTGGAACCCGCTCTACCGGGGCAAGGTGCTCGATTTCAACAGCGCGCAGCACAATTTCTCGTTCACCGCGCTGGCGCTCGGCTATGCAGATCCGTTCATCCTGTCGCCTGCGCAGACGAACGCGGTCGCGCGCAAGCTCGTCGAGCTGCGCCGCAATCTGCTCACGTACTACACGTTGCCCGAGGAAGCGACCGCGCTGTTCATCCAGCATCACGCGGCGCTGATGTTCGGCAACTACGGCACGCAGCAGGTCGAGCTGCTGCGCCGCGCGGGCGCGGACGTCGGCTATGTGATTCCGGACGAAGGCGCGCTCGCGTGGCTCGACTGCTGGGGGATGACGCGCGGCGCGCAGCGTCCCGACCTGGCGCTCGCGTGGATCAACTACATGCTCGAGCCCGGAATCGGCGCACTGCTCACGCAGCGCCAGGGGCTCGCGAATACGCTTGCGCCGCCGCCGGGCCTCGACACTGGGCACCAGCATCTCGTGTGGCTCCAGCCGGTCGAGAGCATCGCGCGCCGCGAGGCGCTGTGGAGCCGCATCGTATCGGGCGATCGGCCGGAGCGTTTCGGAAAATGATCAAGCTCGGCCTCTCCTCGAAGCTGTCGGTGCTGTTCGCGTGTATCGGCGTCATCGCGTCGGGCGTGACCGGCTATTACGCGTATCGCGCGAACCGCGCGATGCTCGTGCAGGAAGCGCAGCACAGCCTGCTGACGTCGACGCAGCTGCTCGGGCAGCGCTTCAGCACCGCGCTCGGCGACGTGGCCGACGACGCGCTGGTGCTCGCGACGATGCCGTCGTCGGCGGCGGTCGCGAGCGGTGACGATCCCGTGCACGTACGGCGTCGGCGGCTCGAACAGGTGTACAACAGCTTCATGCAGCATCACCCCGAGTACCTGCAGATCCGCCTGATCGCGCGCGGGTACTACGGGCTCGAGCGGATTCGCGTGGACCGCGACGTGCGCGGTATCACCGTGCTGCCGGAGGACGAATTCCAGGAGAAGGGGCAGTTCTCTTACGTGTTCGATACGCTGTCGACCGCGCAAGGCCACGTCTACCTGTCGCCGATCGCGATCAATCACGAGACGGGGTCGCACGCGGCGGAGGGGCAGCCGATCCTGCGTGTCGGCACGCCGGTGGTCGATGCGCACGGCGAGACGGTCGGCGCGCTCGTGATCGACGTCGAGTTGACGCGCGTGTTTTCGCGGGTCGAACGCGATCTGCCGGAAGACTATCAGGTGTATCTCGCGAACGAGTGGGGCGATTTCCTCATTCATCCGGATCCGGCACAGACGTTCGGTTTCGACCGCGGGCGGCGCGTGCTGATGCAGGAGTCGTATCCGGCGACGAAGCCGCTCTTCGACGAAGCGGGCACGAGCGTGACGTGCGCCGGGTCGGCACGCGCGCCGAACCATATGCTCGCGTTCGCTCGCACGCCGTTCAGCCGCGGCGAAGGCAACCGCTTCGTCGTGCTGGGGATCGCGCGGCCGCTGGCGGACGTGGTCGCGCCTGCCGACATGCTCGGCAGCCGGATCGTGCGGATGGTGCTGATTTCGAGCGTGTTCGCGGTGATCCTCGCGATCCTGTTCGCGCGCGCGATCACGCGGCCATTGCAGACGCTCGCACGCGCGGCGACGCATGTGTTCGACGATCCCGCCACGGAACGGCTGCCGATCGGCCGCTCGGACGAGATCGGCGTGCTCGCGCGCTGCTTCGACTGCATGCGCGTCGAGATCCGCACGCAGATGACGATGCTGCGGGCCAAGCAGCAGGAGCTCACGCATCTGGCCGGCCACGACGTGCTGACAGGGCTGCCGAACCGGCTGCTGTTCATGGAGCGGCTCGACGGCGCGATTCGCCATGCGGCGGCGATGAACGAAGGGCTCGCGGTGATGTTCGTCGATCTGGACCGCTTCAAGCAGATCAACGACCAGCTCGGACATTCGGCCGGCGACCGCACGCTCGTCGCGGTCGCGAAGCGGCTGAACCTTGTGCTGCGCAGCGGCGACATGGCCGCGCGGCTCGGCGGCGACGAATTCATCGTGCTGCTCGCCGGCGTGAATTCGCCGGAAGTGATCGGCGACGTCGCATCGCGGATCCAGATCGTGATGACCGAGGAACTGGAGTTCGGCGAACGGCGCATGGCGGTCGGTGCGAGCATCGGCGTCAGCGAGTTTCCGGCCGACGGCGGATCGGCCGAAGAATTGCTCGTCAAGGCAGATGCCGCGATGTACGCGGCGAAGGCGTCGGCGCAGCGCGCGTACGTCCGGTATCAGGAACTGCTCGGCGCGCGGACCCGCGCTGACGGCGCGATTCGCGAGTCGTAATCGGCGATTGCGGCGACGGCGGCGTTGGCAGCGTTGGCGGCGGCGTGCCGCGGAAACGGCATCCGGTGAACGGCAACGTGGTGTGGCGCCGAAACGGCCGGCGCCAATGCGACGAGCCCGTCGTCGGACGGGCTCGTGATCGTGCGTGCGGGCTGCGCGCCCGCCTGGCGGCCGCTTATGGCCGCTCAGTGGGTGCTCAGTGGCCGAAGTAGACCGAATCGCGCGGGTTCTGCACCTTCGCGGCCGGAGCGGCGCCCTGGACGACCGGCGCGGCTTGCGCGCCGTAGCCGCTGTTGTCGGCGCCTTGCAGGCGGGCCTGCGCGGCCTGGATGTCGGCCGGATAGTGCGGGCTCGACAGGCCCGGCTTGTAGCCGGCGTTCTCGAGCTGGACCAGCTCGTTGCGCACCTGGGCGCGGGTCACGGTGCTTTGCGCGAATGCGCCGACCGAAGCGGACAGGGCGGTAGCGGCGACGACTGCGTAGACGATCGACTTCATGATGACCTCCGATGTTTTTGGCTCTCCGCGTTCGACGCCATGTCGTAAGCGGTTGAATACATCGTAGGCTTCGGCGTACCTAGGGTAAACGTGGGTTCCGGCGAAAGATAGTTGCACCTGGAGTAATAATTCCCAGCAAAAACCCGTCTGTCCCTAATGATCGTGTCGCGATTTGCGGCGATCGGGCGGCTCAGACGCTGTCTGCGTCCTCGATTTCCTTGCGCTCGCGGCGCTCCTCGTTGCCGCGGCGCGCCCGCAGCCGCTGGCGCGACAGCACGGTGATCACCTGCTGCGTGGAGGCGCCGGTCGGGACTTCGTTGCGGATGCGGTCCGCGACCATCGGCAGGCCCGCGCGCTGCCGGCGCAGCGCGAGCGCGATCGCGCGGCGGCATTCGTCGCCATGGCAATCCCATTCGTCGCGGATTTTCTGGCAATAACGGCATGTGTCCATGGCCGACAGTCTAACGTGTCTTGGCCAACGGCGAGTCCGTGGGCGGCGGTTCAATTGCCCCAGAGGGGCGGACTCATGGTGGTGTCGTAGCGGTCAAACATGATGTTGAAGCTGACGCTCACGCGGGCTTGCGCGCTCGTGTTCGCCGACACCGAATGCGCCAGCCAGGCTGGAAACACCAGCAGCGTGCCTTCGCTGACGGGCAATACCACCTGATCGGTGTTGTAGGCCGTCAACTCCGTGACAGGCGGACGAATGACGGTGGTTTGCGGACGCGGATCATGAAAATTGATCGTGTCGGCGCCCGCTTGCGTGCGCAGGTAATACACGCCGCTCAGAAAGTTGTTCGGATGGCCGTGCATCGCGTGTGTCCCGCCTGGATCCAGTACGTTGACCCAGCATCCGGTAATGTGAAACGGGGCATCGGCGACTTTGAGGAACCTGAGTACGTCGCGTGCGGCCTGGTCGATATGCGCGACCAGCGCAGCGAACTCCGGCCGGTGATGTTGCTGGTGACCGGATTGCCAAGCAGCGCCGGTACGCGTGCCGCCACCGCTGCGGATCAAGCGGTCGACGTACGCGATCAGCTCCCGATCGAGCGGCTCGTAGCACGCCTGCTCGAGCAGACGCCGCCATACGAAGGTCGGGAAAAGTCGGACGATATCCGGGGCCGAGGCTGCCATTGCCGGTTGCGCATCGCGCGGGTCGGGACGCTCATCCATCAATATAGGCGTGGAACCGGCGAGCACGTACTTCTGCTGCTCGTGCTGCCTGTTGCGTTGTCGTATCCGCCGGTTGAATCCGCAGCCGACAGTCGCCTTTCGATATCGAATGGAAGCTCGGCGGCTTGTGCCACGGATCTACTGCGCCGGTGTCGAATCGATCAGCGCGTCGGCCTCGCGTTTCATTGCGTCGGCTTCAGCCGAACGTCGAGTGTGGCTGAGCAGCGTGGCCAGGTTGCGCAACGTGCGTGCTTCATCCTGCCGCCAGGTCAACGGATCGCCGTGTGCAAGCTGGCGGTACAGATCCAGCGCACGGCGCCACGCGTCTTCCGCGTCGCGCGGCCTGCCGGTGCGGCTGTAGAGCACGCCCAGGTTGTTCAGGATGCGCGCTTCGTCAGGCCGATACTCGGAAGGCGTATCGCGCGACAGCGCGTGAACGATCTGCAGCGCCTGCTGATACGCGTGCAGGGCCTTGGCCGGCTGCCGTTCGATGCGGTACAGCACGCCCAGATTGCCGAGCGTGCGTGCCAGGTCGGGCTGGTAAAGCGCGGGGTTTTCGCGGGCGAGCTGTTGGCGGAGGGTCAGCGCTTCCTGGTAAGCATGCTCGGCCTCCGGCAGCCGGTCGCGCGCGCTGTAGAAGTTGCCGAGGTTATTCAGCGTGCTCGCAAGCGCCGGACGCCAGGCGGCGGGGTTGTCACGAACGAGTGCGCGCTGGATGTCGAGCGCTTCGCGATACGCGAGTTCCGCGTCATGCGTGCGCTGTGTCGCGCTGTAGACGATGCCGAGATCGTTGAGCGTCATCGCGACCGCGGGCCGGTACATGGCCGGGTCCTGTCGGGCGAGTGCGCGCTCAAGGGCGAGGGCTTCGCGCCACGCGTCTGCCGCCTCCGGCAGACGTTGCGTGTCGCGGTACAGCGTGGCGAGATCGTCGAAGGTGCGAGCCAAGGCCGGGTCATAGGCCGCAGCATTCACGCGAGCAAGCGCCCAGTAGATTTCGAGCGTGTGCAGCCATGCGGCTTCGGCATCCTTCTGCTGCTGCCGCATCACGTGCAGACTGCCGAGCTTGCCGAGCGTACGCGCGATCGACGGTTGCCACTCGGCCGGCTTCTGCTGCGCAAGCGCCCGATACCGGCTTAGCAGCGCGCGATACACCGGCTCCGCACGCTCGGGCTCGCGCTGCTCGAGCAGTGTGTCGGCGAATGCGGTGGCGATGTCCGCGTCGTCGGGTTGCAGTGCATGCGCCTTCTCCAGGTACGGCAGCGCGTTCCATGGCATGAAGCGAAGCAGTTCGATGCTCGCCGCTTCGTAGTTGCGCGCCGCGGATAGCTGGGCGGTGCCGGGTACGTTGGCCGCGAGCCGCATCAGCAGGGCGGATGCGACTTCCAGATCGAGGCGCCTTGCTGCTTCGTCGAGCTGCAGTTCGGCGGGATCGGCGCTGCGCGTGATCGACAACCTGCGCAGCAAGTCTTCATAGCGTGCGTTCCATTTCGACGCTTCGGCTGCGGGGTCGATATCGGTGCGCGTCCTGATCTGCGATGCGAGGCTTTCGAAGAGGGTTTCGAGGTTGACGAGCGCGGCGTCGATTGCGGGTGCGCCATGGCCTGCCTGCGAGAAGACCGCGTGCAGCATCATGTTGGCCGCTGTCGCCAGCGCGACCCGTTGTGCGGCGGAGAGTCCGTCACGCTTCACCGCGCGGTTCAGGCGTTCAGTGAGACCGGTGATCGCGGGCGCGGAGTCAGCGCAGCGGGTCCGCACTTCGAGTCCGGACTTGACGTCGGCCTCGGAGAACGACGGCACGCAAGCACCCGCCACCTCAGCAGCGGCGCATGCCGTGGACAGCGCGGCCATCGCGATGCCGGACAGAATCTTGCCCGCAGTCATTTCCGGTCAGGTCTGCAGGGGCGCAGACATAGCGTTGCGCGGCGCATCGCTTCGCCTGGAACGCCGCGATGCCATCGCGTGTACTTATTCTAATGAATGCCGTCGAACGATTTCTGCCGTTCGCCGCGGGCTTCGGCGAACGGCAGCTTTCGAGGTCGAGCGGCCCGGCGACGGCAGTTCGTGCGCTGCTGCGTGCAGCGCATGAACCGTCATCAAAGCAGCCGACCAGCCGGATCCGCTGCGCGCAGCGTGCTAGTTGTCGCTGTCGTTCCCTTGATGGTCGTGATCGCGATGATGGAAGCGGAACGCCTTGAACAGATCGCCGATTGCGGGTGCATTGACGGGCACATACGGTTGCGACGACGTCTGCACCGGATTCGGAAGATTGTCGCGGCTGCGCGACGTGATCGGGGCGAGTGACCAGTTGCGTTCGATGAACTTGAGGATCGACACGTGATCGTCGTACTCGTGCACGACGCGTCCGCCTTGCGAATAAGGCGACACGACGATCAGAGGAATGCGCGAACCGTCGCCGAAAAAGTCCACCGGCTGGATGTAGCCCGAGTCATAGTAGCCACCGCCTTCGTCGTTCGTGATGAAGATCGCCGTCGACTCCCACAGCTTCGGCTGGCTCTGGACCGAGTCGACGATCTTGCGCACGAACCCTTCGAACAGGCCGTACTTCGACGACGCCGGGTGTCCGTCGAGGTTTCCGCCCGGCTTGACGAACGACACGGCCGGCAACTTGCCATTTGCAATATCCGCATAGAGGTCCGTCGTGTCCTTGAAGTGCCTGTCGACGGTCTTCTTGTTCGTCATGATCGCCGTTTCGTAAAGGAACGGGTTGCAGATGTTGCAATAGACGCTTGCGCCGCTGATTTTCGGGTCCGAACTCTTGAACGTGTTCCAGCCTTCGCCGTAGTACTTCCAGGAGACGTGTCTCTCCAGCAGCGAGTCGGCAATGGTCCGCACCGGCGACGGCGGAATCGTGAACGCGCTCGTATTGACCGAACCGTCACCGTTATAGCCCGGGTTGTAATTGTTCAGCAGGTAGTACGTGCTCGCTGCGCAGTTCGGGCTCGGGTGATACGGCAGCTTGCCGAGATAGCCGACGATCGCGTCGACGCCCGGTTGCGTCGGGTCCGAGCAGTTGCTGTACGAGCCGCCCGAGTAGCCGTCTTGCGCATACCAGTTGTTGGTACCGGCTTGCGGACGCGGATCTTCGATTTCGTTGGACGCCGGCTTTGCGGCATGCCCCTGGCCGTCAGTGAAGTAAAGCGCGTCGGCCGTGCCCAGCATGATGCTGTTCGCGCCCGTGCCGCCCATCACCGGCTGGTGATAGTTGTCGCTGATCGTGTATTGCTGCGCGAGTGCGGTGAAATACGGCATGTCCTTGCCGTTGTTCACGTTGTAGAAGCCGAGTGCGGTCGAGCCTTCATTGGTCGTCTGGTCAGTGAACGGCGTCGGCTGCGACTTGCCGTTCGAGCCCGCACCGACCGACGTCTCGACCCAGACGAACAGATCGCCGAGACAGCCGCTCGGATTGGCGGTGCTTGCGTGGGCAACGCTGCAGTCCGCTTGCTGCCAGGCCTGATAAAAGCGGTGCACCGGGCTTGCCATGTACTGGTCGTAGTCCGGGCCGACACGTGATATCTGATAGGGACCGTTCGGCAGCACGAACGTGTACGGATTGAAGCGCATATCGACCGATTTCTGCGGCAGGTTCGTCGCGCCCGTGGTCAGGTGCACAAGGTCCTGCGATTCCAGCGCATTGCCTTCGGCGGCGAGCGCCTCCGCGAGCGTCTTGAACGGCGGGCTCGTATCGCTTGCCGCAGTGGGCGCAGTGCCGGTGTTGGGGGCGGGTAGAACGTTATAAGGCGCCTTTCCACCGGGGCTGAGCTCGAAATGCAACGGATCGGTCGCCTGCGCGGTGTATTGCGCGGCATCGGAGAAGTGGGGCCCGGCGCTGCCGTCGTCCTTGATGATGCCCTTGGACAGCAGGTTCGAGACGGTTTGCCCGTTACCGGGCTTGTATGCGCCAAACACCTGATCGAAGGTGCGGTTTTCTCCGACGATCACGATCACGTGCTTGATCGGCGAAACCGTGCGTCCGGTCCCATCGTCATCATGGCGTGACTCGCTTTCGGCGAGGGACGCGAACACTGCGCTCGCGAGCACCAGCGCAACTCCGGTACCGGCCAACGCGACACGGTGCATTGTCCTTCTCATCGATTCTTCCTTCGTTCGCTTCATGACAATCTCCTTGGAAAGGCCGCAACTTTTGGTGCAGATGCGGATACCTCGACGTGCAGCGACTGCGCTGCAGGCTCGGTGATTGATTGCCTGTTACCGAGCGTTACGAGACCATACCGGCCACGTGTGACGAACGAGGGGCGCGCGCATGTCACTGTCGAGTCGATTGAATGAATCAGAAGAAACGCGTTCATACCGTATGACGCATGAAGGAGAGCGAAACAATTTGATCGGATCTATCGCGGGCATTCTTGCGGGAAATCGGGAATACGTGCCGCGTCGGCCGAGGGGGCGGACAATATTTCCGACGTTTGGCGACGCGCCGAGTGCATCACCTAAGTCTGCGAAGAATGGGATGCCTTACGATTCGATGACGGCGGGCACGTCGAGCGTCGGGACGTGTGATGCGATGAATGAAAAGAATTTTCCGGACCCGCGACGAATTACCCTGCGACCAACGTCAAACGTGGGTACGCATCGCGAGAGAGCCCGCCATGGACCAACCGAACGACGCCAACCCGGTCCGCCATTGCGCTGAATCGAGCAGGCGATCCGCCGTGACGGCTACGACGCGTATCGCAGCGCCTGTGCGCGGTGCCGGGGCATCGGGTCGCCGTGTATTGATCCCCGCGGGCTCGAACCCGATTACTAACGCAGGCATCTCGGGAAAACCGCCCGATGTCGAAACCGTTGCACGCGCATCGACTCCAAGTGCGCGCGGCATACGTCGTTGAAACGGGGCGAAGACTTCGGCCGATCCGTCGGTGAGCATCGCGTGCCGTTCGGGATCGTGCGTGTCAGGGCGACACTGGCGTCGACGATCACGCTTGCGACCCGGTCGGCGTCGCTGTCCTTGAAAAGCCTTCGATTACGCCCTAATGTTAAACACATTGCGCCCCGGATCTGTCCCCGGCCGCATGATGACAACGACGGGTGGCGCGATCATGCTCGCGGGGTACGCGCATGATCATCCAGCGCGACATTGTTGCCTCCAGGATCAGCCGAACGAGGACGCCGGTGACGTATCGCAGCGCACTGCTCATCGCCGTACTGGTTGCACCTTGCCTGCGATGGAGTGTGCCGGCGTGGGCGGCCGGGCCGGCCACCGCCCCGGCGCCGGACACGATGGAGGCGCGCGTGTTGGGCTGCGCGGCATGCCACGGCGCGCGCGGCGAGGGCACCGACAACGACTACTTCCCGCGGCTTGCCGGCAAGCCCGCCGGCTATCTGTACCGGCAGTTGCGCGCGTTCCGCGACGGCGGGCGCAAGTACCCGCCGATGAACTACCTGCTTGCGTATCTGCCCGACGCGTACCTGCGTCAGATCGCCGACTATTTCGCTGCGCAGCGTCCGCCGTTCCCGCCAGCCGTGGCGCCCGTCGTCGATGCGCAGGTGCTCGCGCACGGCCAGGCGCTCGTCACCGACGGCAATCATGCGTGCGGCGTGCCTGCCTGCGCGACGTGCCACGGCCGCGAGCTGACCGGCATGGCGCCCGCGATCCCCGGGCTGCTCGGGCTGCACGCGACGTACATCAGCGCGCAGCTCGGCGCCTGGCGCTACGGCACGCGCCGCGCCGCGGCGCCGGACTGCATGCACGACATCGCGACGCGGCTGTCCGAAAGCGACATCACCGCGGTCGCCGCGTGGCTCGCCGCGCAGCCGGCGCCGGCGAACCCGACGCCGGCCGCGGAAGACCGGTCGAGATTGCCGCTCGCGTGCGGCAGCGTGTCCAACTAGCCGGAGACGCGCCGTGACCCGCCTGCGATTCCTCGACACGTTCGCGATCCTGCTGGCCGGCATGACGGTCACGCTCGCCGGCGCGCAGACCGTCCCGCAGACCGTCGCGCAGGTTGCCAATCCCGCCAATCCCGCGTTGCCGACCGACCGCGCGCAATTGCTCGCACGCGGCGAGTACCTGGCCCGCGCGGGAGACTGCATCGCGTGCCACACGGTGCCGGCCGGCAAGCTGTTCGGCGGCGGCCGGCCGATGGAAACGCCGTTCGGCACGCTCTATTCGTCGAACATTTCGTCGGACAAGGCGACGGGCATCGGCGCCTGGACCGCCGACGACTTCTATCAGGCGATGCACGAAGGCAAGTCGCGCGACGGTTCGTATCTGTATCCCGCGATGCCGTTCGCGTCGTACACGAAAGTCACGCGCGCGGATTCCGACGCGATCTTCGCGTACCTGCTGTCGGTGCCGCCGATCCATCAGCCGAACCGGCCGCACGAGCTGGGCTTCCCGTTCAACCAGCGTCAACTGCTGCTCGGCTGGCGCACGCTGTTCTTCCGCCAGGGCGAGTTCAAGCCCGATCCCGCGCAATCGGCCGAATGGAACCGCGGCGCCTATCTCGTCGAAGGGCTCGGCCATTGCACGATGTGCCATACCGAGATCAACGCGCTGGGCGGCAATACGCGGTCGAAGGAGTTCCAGGGCGGCCTGATTCCGCTGCAGCAGTGGTATGCGCCGTCGCTGACGTCGAACCGCGAGGCCGGGCTCGGCGAATGGAGCATCGGCGACATCGTCGACCTGCTGAACGCGGGAGTGTCGAATCGCGGCGCGGTCTACGGGCCGATGGCCGAGGTCGTCTACGACAGCTTCCAGTATCTGAACGAGGACGACGTGCGCGCCGTCGCGGTCTACCTGAAATCGCTGCCCGGGCGTTCCGGCGAAATCGACACCGCGCCGGCGCCGCCGACCGTGACCGAGGAGACCAACCGGCTGGCGCCGCTCGGGCACAAGATCTACGAAGCGCAATGCGCGCTGTGCCATGCGAAGGAAGGGCAGGGCATGCCGCCGCATTTCCCGCCGCTCGCGAACAACCAGTCGATCCAGATGACGTCGGCGGTCAATCCGATCCGCATGGTGCTGAACGGCGGCTATGCGCCCGGCACGCGCAAGAATCCGATGCCGTATGGGATGCCGCCGTTCGCGCAGTCGCTGTCGGACGAGGAGGTCGCGGCCGTCGTTACGTTCATCCGCACCGCGTGGGGCAATCACGGCAAGCCGGTGAGCGCGAAGGAAGTCAACGCGCTGCGCTCGGCGCCGATCTTCTGAGGACACGATGATGCATACACCCGCTTCGCACGGCGGCGCCTCCGAACAGGAATCCGAACGCGTCGACGAGATCGTGCGGCACGGCCCGCGCGGCGCGATCGCGCTGGCGGGCACCGCGACGGCGATCGTCGTCGCGATCTGGTTCGCGTTCTATTTCCTGGTGTTCCTGCCGCGCGGCGTCATCCAGTAACGCGGGTCATCATGACGAACTCATCCGTTCAGCACCGTCCCGACTCCGCCGAGGTCGCCGCCCGCGTCGAGCGGCGCTGGGCGGCCGTGATGCTGGGCATCGTCGCGGTGTTCGTCTGCGTGGTCATCTTCACCGGCCTGCACTGGGCGATGATGCCGCCGTCGCGCGTCGAGACGATCCGGCCGGAATCGCTGCACGTGTCGGGCGAATTCGTCGAAAGCAATCTCGGCAGCGCGCTCGAGCCGGACGGCTCGGTGACGGTGCGCATCGTCGCGCAGCAGTATTCGTTCACGCCGCAGTGCGTGCTGGTGCCGGCCGATACGCCGATCACGTTCCGGGCGACGAGTGCGGATGTCGTGCACGGCTTCCTCGTGACGGACACGAACATCAACTCGATGGTGGAGCCCGGCTACATCGCGACGTTCCGCACTCGCTTTCCCGAACCCGCCGATCACTTGATGCCGTGCCACGAGTATTGCGGCACGGGGCATCAGGGCATGTGGGCGCACGTGAAGGTCGTCGACAAGGCCGCGTTCCAGCAGATGGCCGCCCATTCGCGGAGACTGAGCTGTGTTAAATAGCAAACGCCTCGTGCTCGCGCATTTCTGGCTCGCGTTCATCACGTTCGGCGTCGCGCTGCCGCTCGGCGCGTGGCAGATGATCGTGCGCAGTCCGCTGCATGCGTGGCTGCGCGATCCCGAGCTCTACTATCGATCGGTGACCGAGCACGGCACGGTGATGGGCTACGTGTTTCCGACGCTGATCGCGATGGGGTTCGGCTACGCGGTGACGGAGCTCGCGCTGAAGCGCCCGCTCGTTGGCGTGCGCTGGGCCTGGGGCGGGCTCGCGCTGGTCGCGCTCGGCGCCGTGGCGGCGAGCGTGCCGGTGGCGATGGGGCGCGCGTCGGTGCTGTATACGTTCTATCCGCCGATGATCGGCAATGCGTTCTACTACATCGGCGTCGTGCTGGTCGTCGTCGGCTCGTGGATATGGGTCGCGCTGATGTCGATCAATCTTGCCGCGTGGAAGCGCGACCATCGCGGCGAGACGGTGCCGCTCGCGATGTTCGCGAGCGTGGCGGGTGCGTACCTGTGGGGCTGGACCGCCGTGGGCGCGGCGCTCGAGGTGCTCTTCCAGATCCTGCCGGTGGCGCTCGGCTGGCGCACGACCATCGACGCGGGGCTCGCGCGCGTGTTCTTCTCGTGGACGCTGCACGCAATCGTCTACTTCTGGCTGATGCCGGCGTATATCGCGTACTACACGATCATTCCGCGCGCGATCGGCGGGCGGCTGTACAGCGACGCGATGGCGCGCATCTCGTTCATCCTGTTCCTCGTCGTGTCGATGCCGATCGGTTTGCATCACCTGTTCGTCGATCCGCAGGTCGGGGCCGGCTTCAAGTTCCTGCAATCAGTGTTCACGTCGCTGGTCGCGGTGCCGACGCTGCTAACGGTGTTCACGATCAGCGCGTCGGTCGAGATCGCCGCGCGGCTGCGCGGCGGCAAGGGCGCGTTCGGCTGGCTCAGGGCGCTGCCGTGGGACAACCCGCAGATGCTCGCGCTGGCATTCTCGTTCGTGATGCTCGGCTTCGGCGGCGCGGGCGGCCTCATCAACATGAGCTACCAGCTCGACGCGACCGTCCACAACACGCAGTGGATCACCGGGCATTTCCACCTGATCTTCGCGGGGGCGATCGTCACGATGTATTTCGCGATCGCGTACGACCTGTGGCCGCATCTGACCGGGCGCGCGCTGACGAACTGGCGCCTGATGCGCTGGCAACTGTGGCTGTGGTTCATCGGCATGATCGTCACGACGTTTCCGTGGCACTGGGTCGGCATCCTCGGCATGCCGCGCAGGATGGCCTATTACGACTATGCCGACCCGGCGATCGCGGCGCAGGCGGTGTGGGTCGTGATGTCGGCGATCGGCGGGCTCATTCTCGTGGCGTCGGCGGTCCTGTTCTTCGTCGTGCTGATCCAGGGGCATCGCGCACCGCGCAGCGAGCCCGAAGCGTACCGCTTCAGCGCGCCGGTGCACGAGACGCCGACGGTGCCCGTCGCGCTGAACGGCTTCGCGCTTTGGCTCACGCTGATGATCGGTCTCACGATCGTCAACTACGGCTATCCGATCGTGCAATTGATTGCGCGTGACGATACGTCGGTTCCGGCGATCATGATCGGAGCGCGGCGATGAGCGACGAACGCCTGTTCTCATTGCGCAACCCGTGGTTCCGGGTGAGTGCCGGCGCGGCAATCGGTGTCGCGCTGGTTTCTGCCGTGATCGGGTTCGTGTGGCTGCCCTCGGTGCAGCCCGATGCGCAGTTCCGGGGTGTATGGAACGCGATCTGCAGCGCCGCCGGCGTGCCGCGCAAGTGGCTCACCGGCGGGGACGACACGGTGATGCCGGCCTATCCTGTCAGCCGCGTCGAAGTGACGCCGCAGTTGCTGTCGGACGCGACGCGGCTGTCGGTCGGCCGCGGCGCGACGCTGTCGCTGCGCTGCACGATGTGCCACGGCGAGAAGGGGATGAGCAATGCGAACTCGCCGAACCTGGCCGGCCAGTATGCGATCGCCGTGTACAAGCAGTTGCAGGATTTCGCGAACGGCGCGCGGCGGAACGCAGTGATGTCGCCGATGGTGCGCGGGCTCGGCGATCAGGACATGCGCGACCTGGCCGCGTATTACGCGTCGTTGCCGCGCCCGGCGCCGCAGCGTGCGGGCGATGCGGTCGCGCCGGACATCGTCGTGCGCGGCGCGCCGATGCGCAACATTGCCGCTTGTGCCGCCTGCCATGGCGGGATCGATCACCAGACGGGCAGTCCGTGGCTCGGCGGCCTGCCGGCCGCTTATACGAAAGCGCAGTTGCTCGATTTCGCGAGCGGCGCACGCCGTAACGACACGTCCGAACAGATGCGCAACATCGCGCGCAACATGACGCCGGACGAAATCGCGGCGGCGGCGAACTGGTACGCGGGGGCAACGCGCTGACGGCACGTGTCGGGTCGATGCGGTCCATCGCCGGCGCGGACGGCCAGGCACAGGCCGTGCGCCGCTCACCACCCGATCCGGTGCTTCTCCTCGGTCTCGCGATGCCGCAGATCGTCGTCCGTGTGCAGGTACTGGCTCGTCGTGGTCAGCGACATGTGGCCGAGGTTGTCGCGCACGATGCGCAGGTCGACTTGTCCGTCGGCCATGTGCGAGCCCGCGCTGTGCCGCAGCCAGTGCGCGGACGCCTGTTCGAGCACGCGCGCCTGTTGCTCGCCCGTGTCGCCCTGCGCGCGCATCCGGTCGGCCGCCTGCCCGAATACGTTCTTCACGATCGTGTGCAGCGCCGCGCGCGTGAGCGGCTTGCGCGCGTGCCCGACCGGCAGCACGAGTGGCGTGTCTTCGCCGGCGCTCGGCAGCGCGGGCAATTGGTGCGCGCGCCGGTAGCGCGACAACTCGGCCATCATCTCGTCGGTGGCCGGCACGAGCCGCTGCCGGCCGCCCTTGCCGGTCACGTCGAGCCACCAGCGGTCGCGCCCTTCGGCGTCGCGCCGGCAGAAGAACTGTCCCATCGTGGTGTCGGCCGCTTCGGTGATCCGCAGCCCGCCGAGATACAGCAGCGTGAAGACCCAGCGTGCGCGATCGTAGTGAAAGCGCGCCCGCGCATCGTCGCGCGGCATCGCGTCGATCGCGTCCTTGACCGACTGCCACAGCGCGGGCCCGAGATGGCGCGTGACGCGCGGCGCGGGCTTGCGCATCCGCTGCCGCGACAGCGACAACGGATTGCCGGCGAGATACCCGGCCTGCACGAGCCATGAGAACATCACGTTCAGAATCACCAGCGCCTGCCGCTGGCTGGCCGCCGACAGCGGCCCGTAGAACGGCCGCCAGCGCGGGTCGCCGCGCGGATGCTTGCGCCCGCCGTTCGCGCACCACACGTCGGCCGGCGCGGGCGCGAGCAGGAATTGGTGGTAGGCGATCAGGTCCTCGTGCGTCAGCGACGACAGCGGCTTGCCGCACGCGATCACGGCCCACAGCAGCAGGCGTTCGGCTTCCTTCCGGTAGTTCTGGAACGTGGTCGGCGTATCGACGAAGCGCGCGAGCCACGCGCGCACGGCGTCGAGGTCGTTCGCAGCCGCGATCTGCGGGTGGCCGCCGCGCGAGCGATTGGTGCCGGCGCGGCCGTCGAGCGCGGCGGGCACGGTCAGCGCGTCGATCGGAAGCGGGCGCAGCGCGGAGTCGGTCGGAACGGGCGAGGTCATGCGAATGGGATTACCGCGCGTGCCCCGACGCGGCCGCTTGCTGCGGTTCGCGCACGTCGAGCCGGCGGAACACGAACGCGGACAACAGCGTGACGACGCCGACGCACACGAACGCGAACATGAAGCCGCGCGATGCCGAGCCCGTGTGCGCCGAGAACAGGTTCACGAGCCCGCCGCCGATCGACACGCCGAGGCCCATCGCGAGCATCTGCATCATCGTGAACAGGCTGTTGCCGCTTGCGGCGTCGGCGTGCGACAGGTCCTTCAGCGTCACGCTGTTCATCGCCGCGAACTGCATCGAGTTGGCCGCGCCGAACACGACGAGCAGCGCGCCTTCCAGCAGTGGCGCGGGCTGCACGGACACGAGCGCGAACCCTGCAATGGTCACGCCGATGATCGCCGTGTTGACGACGAGAAACGACGGATAGCCGAAGCGCTTCACGAGCGGCGCGATCTGGCGCTTCGAGCACACGCCCGCGATCGCGGCCGGCAGCAGCATCAGCCCGGAGCGCAGCGGCGTATAGCCGAGCTGCACCTGCATCAGCAGCGGCAGCATGAACGGCACCGCGCTCGTGCCGATCCGGCACAGCAGGTTGCCCAGCAGCCCGGCGCCGAAGTTCGGCTCGCGGAACAGCCCGAGCCGGAACAGCGGCCGGGTGCGTGCGCGGGCGTGCGGCAGGTACGCGAGCGCGCTGGCGACGCCGAGCGCCGCGAGGCCCGCCGACCAGCCGCCGCGATGCGCGCTCATCGGCGGATCGATCGCGAGCGACAGCGCGATCATCGCGACCGACAGCAGCACGCAGCCGACGAAGTCGAACGGCGGCGGCTGCGTCGCATGATCGTGCTCGAGATAGCGCTGCACGGCGACGAAGCCGATCGCGCCGACGGGCACGTTGACGAGAAACACCCAGTGCCACGACACGGCCTGCGTAAGCCAGCCGCCCATCGTCGGCCCGACGATCGGGCCGATCTGCGCTGCGATCGACACGAACGCGAGCGCCGACACGTACTGTTCGCCCGGCACGCGGCGCAGCACCGCGAGCCGGCCGATCGGCAACAGCATCGAGCCGCCGACGCCCTGCAGCGCGCGCGCGGCGACCAGCTGGTCGAGCGAATGCGCGGCCGCGCAGCAGATCGAG
Source organism: Burkholderia sp. PU8-34 (assembly GCF_053427725.1). Classification (NCBI taxonomy): domain Bacteria; kingdom Pseudomonadati; phylum Pseudomonadota; class Betaproteobacteria; order Burkholderiales; family Burkholderiaceae; genus Burkholderia; species Burkholderia sp. PU8-34. The sequence continues at coordinate 10,580 of NZ_JBSAXC010000030.1, read as the reverse complement.
CCGAGCACGAACAGCACGATCGCGGTGGAGAACACGCGGCGCGTGCCGAAGCGGTCGGCGAGCCAGCCGGACGCGGGGGTGAGCATCGCCATCGTCAGCGTGTAGGCAACGACCACGGGCTGCATCGCGAGCGGCGACGTGTGCAGGCTCTGTGCGATCGAAGGCAGCGCGGTATTGACGATCGTCGTATCGAGCGCCTGCATGAAGAACGCCGAGGCGACGATCCACAGCAGCGCGGTGTGTGAGGAGTTACGGGGCATGACGAGGTACGGGGAAGCGCGGCGGGCCGGCCGAATGCGTCGCGCCAAACGCGGCATCGCGGCCGGCGCGCGCGGGCCGCGGCTGACGCGTCGGCGGCACCGACGGCATCGGCCGGCCCGAATGAATCTGCAGTGCCCGATGGTAACGATTCCAGCGCCTGTCGGGAAGCCCTCGGCGCATCGGACGGCATCGCGCCCGTCGCGCTGTCCGGCGTGCCGTGGCCGCAAGAACGCCGAAAGCCGCACGGGCTCAACGCATCGTACGGCTTTCGGCAGCGGCGGCGATTCGCGCGCCGCTAGATCGCCACGGTCACCGGCGCAATCGCGGCCGGGTCCGTGATGCCCGGCTTGCCGGTCTCGACGTGCCCCGCGATGCGGCGCACCCACTGCGCGTTGCCGGCGACCGCGAACTGCAGGTCATACCACTGGCTGCTGCACGACAGGTCCCAGTGTGCCTCGATGCTCTGGCCGGGCGGAACCGTCAGCGTGCGCGCGGGCTGGCCGTACGCGACGTCGGTCGCCGTCACCGTCAGCGGGCTCGCGCTCGCGTTGGAGATCGTCACGTAGACGTTGCCGTTCGCGACGTCGTAGCACGCGGTGATGTCAGGCCTGGCGCCGGCGTCTGCGGCTGCCGAGCCCGCAAAGCGCCGGAAATAACCGTTCGGGCCCCAGACGCTCACCAGGTATTGGCCGTTCGCGTCGAGCGCCCATGTATCGGTCAGCTGCTTGCCGGCTTCGACGGTGTAGCGGCGCGGCATCGCGGTCGGGTCGCCCGTGTACGCCCAGAAATGCGCGCCTTGCGTGCCGGTGTTCGCGAACGTCAGCGCGTAGCCTTGTGCCTGAAGCTGGCCCGTGACGTGCAGCTCGTACGGCAGCGGGCGCGCGGGCCGGGTGCCGGGCTCCTGCGCCGTCACGACCTGCTGCGCGGTGCTCGCGGGCGCGGTGAGCGACGTTGCGCGCGAGCATTGCATGTCCGCCTGCGCGACGTACGTCTGCGTGCTGGGCAGCGCCGGCACGGCCGGGTCCGGCTTCGAGAAGTCGAACGCCGACGTCAGGTCGCCGCAGATCGCGCGACGCCACGGCGACAGGTTGGTCTCGACCACGCCAAAACGCTTCTCGATGAATTGCAGCACCGACGTGTGATCGAAGACCTGCGAGCACGCGAAGCCGCCTTTCGACCACGGCGACACGACGAACATCGGTACGCGCGGCCCGAGACCGTACGGCAGGTTGTCGGCGGTATACGTGCCGGCCTGCGTCGCGGTCACGACGTTGTGACGCTCGAGCGACACGTCGACCGTGCTCATGCCGGAACCCGGCAGCGTCGGCGCCTGCGGCGGCACCACGTGGTCGAAGAAGCCGTCGTTCTCGTCGTACATGACGAACAGCACGGTCTTGCTCCACACGTCGGGATTCGACGTCAGCGCGTCGAGGATCGTCGACAGGTAGTACGCGCCGTAGAGCGGCGTGAATTTCGGGTGCTCAGAATACGCGGCGGGCGGCAGCAGCCACGACACCTGCGGCAGCGCGTTCGCTTGCACGTCGGCCTTCAGCTGCGCGAGCGTGCGCGTGCTCATCCCGCGTGCCTGCAGCGACGAACCGGCCGGCGCGTTCACGAAATTCTGGAAGCAGGCCAGCATGTTCGTGCCGTAGTTGCCGTTGAAGTTGTCGAAGCCGGTGCCCTGCTGGTAGATCTGCCACGAGATGCCGGCCTTTTCGAGCCGCTCCGGATACGTGGTCCAGCTGAAGGGCGGCAGCTTGATCTTGTCGAACTGGTTGTCGATGTAGTCGGTGTTGTCGAGGAGCGGGCCGCCGCCCGTGCCGAGCGGATCGACCATGCCCGTCATCAGGTACATCCGGTTCGGGTGCGTGTTGCCCGGAATCGAGCAGAAGTAGTTGTCGCACACCGTGAATGCATCCGCGAGTGCGTAATGGAACGGAATGTCGTCGCGGACGTGGTAGCCCATCGTCATGTTGGTCTTCTGCGCGGCCCATTGGTCCGCGCGGCCGTTGTCGATCGCGCCGTGCGTCGTCGCCCACGTGTGCGGCAGGCCGCCGATGCACTGCGCGTTGACCGACGGATTCGTCGTGTCGTAGCGGAACGGCGCGATCACTTTCGTCGCGTCTTCCTGGCGCGGCTGGAACCACACCGGCTTGCCGTTCGGCAGCGTGACGGGGAAGCGGTCGTTATAGCCGCGCACGCCGCTCAGATGCCCGAGGTAGTGATCGAACGACCGGTTTTCCTGCATGAACACGACGATGTGCTGCACGTCCTGGATCGTGCCGGTGACGGCATTCGGCTCGATCGCGAGCGCCCTGCGGATCGATTCGGGAAACAGGGCCGTGGCCGCTGTCGCGCCGGCGAGGCCGGCCGAGAATTTCAGAAAATCGCGTCGCGAGTGGGTGACCATGTGAGTAGCGCTGAATGTGAGTTCGGGTTGGGGCTGCCGGGATCAGTGCGCGGGCGGCGTGAAACCCGGCGGGCAGCGCATCTGCGCGTTGGCGACGGTGCCGCCGCCGCACATGGCCTTCGGTTGCGGCGGGGTGTCCGACGTCAGGTCGTCGCCGCACGCGCCGAGCAGCGCGGTCAGCGCGAGCACTCCGGCGAGTGCGACGGGCCGCAGGTCCGGCGTTCGCATAGCGTTTCTCCGTGGAAAGGGGCGACGCGGACAGGGGGCCGCGCGGGCGGCATCGAACCGCCGCGGAGAATTTAGTTTCGGCTTGTTACATGTCGATGTCGCGATGCGCACGGCGATCGTGCGAGGCGAGGCGAGGCGGCGCCGGCATGCAGGCGCGCGGACGTTGCGGCGGCAGGCCGGCCGGAGCAGGCGCGACGTGTCCGTGCCGGCCTTGCGACGATCGTGGCGGGCGCGATCGTCAGAAATCCGAATCAGGCGACGAACGTGACCGAGAGGCTGCCAAGCGCGCCGAATCGCACGGTCAATGCCTGATCGAGCGGTACGTCGATTGCACCCGCATACGATCCGGTCGTCACGATCTGGCCGGCCCGAACGGCTTCGCCGCGCGCGGCGAGGAAATTGACGAGCCATACCAGCGGCTTGAACGGATGCCCGTCCGGATGGCGGCCTTCGATCGAACGGGCGAGGCCCCCCTGGAACTCGAGCGCGATCGTGTCGAGCGTCGCATCCAGGCCGTCGGCCACCACCGGCCCGACGCACAGCCCCTGGTTGAACTGCCCGTCCGCGAGCAATTCCGGCACGCTCGCGCGCGACGGATCCGCGTAGCGGCAGCCGAGCACCTCGAGCACGATGTGCACTTCGCGAATCGCGCCGCGCACGTCGTCCTCGTCATACGGGCGCTCGCGCGGCGGCAGGTCGCGGTCGAGCACGAACGCGATCTCCGGTTCGATCCGCAGCGTCGGCGCATCGGCGACGACGCGCATCGTGCCGCCTGCCGCGTGGATCGTCGGCGCGAAGATCGGCGCGACGACGACGCGTCCGGCCGGCGGCAGCGCGCATTTCCAGCCGCCGACCGGCTCGCCGAGCAAGTCGACGACGCGGCGCTGGATCGCGAGCGCCGTGTCGATATCGTCGGGGCGGCAGTCATCGGGCAGCAGCGGGCCGGCAACGCCGGCGCGACGGGCCGCGATCAGATGGCGCGCGGCGGCATCCACGCGTTCGGGGGTGTGGGTCATGGCGTGTTTGGGGAATGAAAGGCAGGGCTGCGGGCGCGTTCGCGAAGGAAGGCAACGGGATCGATGATAGCGCCTTCGTCGCGTATTGAGCCAGTCAGGAGCCAGTCAGGGCCGGGCGGGTGTCGCCGAACGAATTCGCGGCCTCGGCAAGCGGGAAGCGCGGCAGGACCTGCCGCGCTTCCCTCGGTCGTCACGCGCCGGAACGGCGTTAAGCGGCGGTCGATTCCCGATGGACCGGATAGTCGATGTAGCCGCGTCCGTCCCCGCCGTAGAACGTCGTGCGGTCGTAGCGCGTCAGCGGTGCGCCGGTTCGCAGCCGTTCCGGCAGATCGGGGTTCGAGATGAACAGGCGGCCGAACGCGACCAGATCGGCGTGACCGTCCACGAGGATCTGCTCCGCGTTGTCGCGCGTGAAACCGCCGGCGGCGACGATGGTGCCGTTGAAGCGTTTGCGCAGGTCCTTCGCCGACACGTCGTGTTCGCTCGTATCCGTGTTCTCCTCGTTGCCGCGAATTCGCGGCTCGATCACGTGCAGGTACGCGAGATCGTAGTCGTTCAGGCGCTGCGCGACATACCCGAAGGTCGCATGCGGATCGCTGTCGGACATCGTGCCGTACGAACCGCTCGGCGACAGGCGCACCGCCACACGGCCGGGCCCCCAGACGGACACCACCGCGTCGACCACTTCGAACAGGAAGCGCGCGCGGTTCTCGAGCGATCCACCGTACGCGTCGGTTCGATCGTTCGACCCGTCGAGCAGGAACTGATCGAGCAGATAGCCGTTCGCTGCATGCAGTTCGACGCCGTCGAACCCGGCTTCCTTCGCGAGCCGCGCACCGTGGCGGAACTGCTCGACGATGCCCGGGATTTCGTGGAGTTCGAGCGCACGCGGCTCGACGAGCTCGGCCTCGGCGATCGCGCCGCTCTCGTCGCGAATGGCCGCATATTCGAGCGAGCGCCGCGCGGACGGCGCGACCGGCGTGACGCCGCCCGTATTCGCCGGATGCGCCTGGCGGCCCGCATGCCAGAGCTGCAGGAAGATGCGCGCGCCCTTCGCGTGAACCGCATCGACGACACGCTTCCAGCCGTCGACCTGCGCATCGGTATAGATTCCCGGTGCGTCGACATACGCGATCGCGAGCGGCGAGATGGCCGTCGCGTCCGTGATGAGCAGACCGCCTTCGGTTGCACGTTGCGTGTAGTACTCGACCATCAGGTCGCCCGGCACGTTGCCCGGTGCGGTGCGCATGCGGGTCAGCGGGGCCAGCACGACACGGTGCTGGATGGCGTAGGGACCGATGTTGGTCGGATTGAACAGCTTGCTCATGATGCCCTCCTCGGAGCGGGTGACTGGTTGGGATCATGGTCGCCGCAAACCCCCGTCTCCAGAAGACGCGCCGGCGCAATAAAAGCCATTCCTGCACGGAATGGCGGGGCTTGCGCGGCAGGCGCAGGAGCCGGATCCCGATGCCCATGGCCGTCGTCGTATTGCGGCAGGATCGGGTACGGCCGTTGCCGCCATCGTTCGCGCGCGATAATCGGGATCGCACCGGTTTCGCGGCATGCGCGAGCCGGACGCCCGATCCGATTCGCTCACCGATCATGACCCTCCAATCCGACTGGCTCAGCCGCTTCATGTCCCTCGTGACGGTCACGGGAATGCTCGAAATCCGCTGCGCGTTCGGCGCGCCGTGGGCGATTGCGTACGAGCAGTCGCCGGCGCGCGAGATTCCGTATCACGTCGTGCTGCGTGGCCGCGCGCTTCTTGAAGACCCCGACGACGGAGCGGTTCGCGAGCTGGGTAGCGGAGACATCGCGCTGCTGCCGCACGGCTCGGCGCACGTGCTGCACGACGGCAGCGGCCTGCCGCCGGTGCCGGCCGTCAAGCGTCCGGCCGGCCACGTGTTCGTCGGCGAGAACGCCGGGACGGGCGAGCGGCTGGACATGTTGTGCGGACGTTTCTTCGTTGCGCCGCCGCATGACCGGCTGATACGGCGCCATCTGCCGTCCACGCTGGTCGTGCGGGCGGCAGACGGGCGCGACCCGGCGCACGGGTTGGCCGCGTCGTCGCGCTTGACTGCGCTGGTGGAACTGATGCGCGCGGAATCGGTGGAGCCGAATCTTGGCGGGCTGGCGATCCTGAACGCATTGTCGTCGGCACTGTTCGCGCTGACCTTGCGGGCGGCCAGCGAATCCGGCCCGGCCCCGACCGGCCTGCTGGCGCTGGCGGGCCATCCGCGGCTCGCGCCGGCGATTGCCGCGATGCTCGACGATCCCGCGAAGCCGTGGACGCTGCCCGAACTCGCCGACATGTGCAGCATGTCGCGCGCGACGTTCATGCGTCACTTCCAGACGAAGCTCGGGCGCTCGGCCATCGACCTGCTGACGGACATCCGGATGAGTGTGGCCGCGAATGAGCTGAGGCGGCCGGCGGCGACGGCGGAGACCGTCGCGAGCACGGTCGGCTATCAGTCGGTGTCCGCGTTTCGGCGGGTCTTCACGCGCTGGATGGGGATGACGCCGGGCGACTGGCGGCGTCAGGCGTTCGATGCCGCACCGGATGCGGTCGAGCCGGACGATTGAGCGGAGCGTGGCGCCGCCGTCCGCAGCAGGCCGCCGGCGTTCGATGCTGGAGCGGATGCGGTCGAGCCGGACGGTTGAGCGGAGCGTGACGCCGCCGTCCGTCCGGCCGCAGCAGGCTTGCGGCGCTCACACCTGCGCGAGCCCGCCGTCGACGAACAGTTCGATGCCTGCCACGTAGCTGCTGTCCTCCGACGCGAGAAAGAGCGCGGCGGCGGCCAGTTCCTCCGGCCGTCCGACCCGGCCGAGCGGTGTGGCGGCCGCGAACTTTGCGCGGAGCGCGTCCGCTTCCGCAGCCGTCTTCACCTGGCTGTCGATGATCGGCGTATCGATCGCGCCGGGGCTGATCGCATTCACGCGGATCCCGCGCCCCTTGAGTTCGACGGTCCAGGTCCGGGCGAGCGAGCGGACCGCGGCCTTGGCCGCGCTGTACGTGTCGTGCGCGGCAAGGCCCATCACGCCCGCGACCGAACTCGTCAGAATGACGCTGCTGCCGTCGCGCAGCAGCGGCAGCGCTTTCTGCACGGTGAAGATCAGGCCGCGCACATTGACATCGAACGTCCTGTCGTAGTGCTCGGGCGTGATCTCGTCGAGCGTCTTGTGTTCGACCGCCCCCGCATTGGCGAACAGCACGTCGATCTGCCCGCGCGTGTCGCGGACGATCGCATACAGGCGGTCGAGATCGTCGAGCCGCGTGACGTCTGCGCTGACGGCCGTCACGTTGCGACCGATGGCCGCTGCTGCCTGGTCGAGTTCGGCCTGACGCCGGCCGACGATGAAGACATGTGCACCTTCGTCGACGAAGCGCTTCGCGGTGGCGAGACCGATGCCGCTGTTTCCGCCGGTGATGACCACGGTCTTGTCGAGCAATCTGTTCATGATGATGACCCTGAAGGTGAGTGGGTGAACGAAGATCAGAACGGTGCCTTGCCGATCGACGCACCACCGTCGACATAGAGCGTCTGTCCGGTGATGAAGCCTGCGTCGTCCGACAGCAGGAACGCGATCGCAGCCGCGATTTCGTCGGGCTGGCCGAAGCGTCCCATCGGCACCGCGGACAGATAGCGCTGCTCGCCAACGCTCCCCGGTGCATTGTTGGCCCGGAACAGTTCGGTTTCCGTGGGGCCCGGCGCAACCGCATTGACCGTGATGCCCGTGCTCGCGAGCTCGAGCGCCCACGATCGCGAGAAACTCACGAGCGCGGCCTTGGCCGCTGCATACGCGGTGCGCTGCACGATGCCGAGCACGGTGAGGCTCGAGATGTTGACGACGCGCCCCCAGCGGCGCTCGCGCATGCCGGGCAGCAGCGCCTGCACGGTCTGCAGGGCCGGGTGCAGGTTCAGTGCGAACACGTCGTCGAGATCGCCGAGCGTGACGTCGCCGAGATACTGGGGGCGCACGAGGCCGACGTTGTTGACGACGCCGTCGATCGCATGGCGTCCGGCGAGGTCTTTCAGCGCGGCCTCGGTCGCCCGGCTGTCGGCGAGATCGACGCGAACGAGTTCGCCGGGAAAATCCGCGCCGTCGCGAGCGACGCCGATGACGCGATGGCCGGTGCGCACGAGGCGCTCGGAGAGGGCGCGTCCGATGCCTTTGGTCGCGCCGGTGATCAGGAAGGTGCGTGCGGTCATGGAAGACTCCGGAGGGACCGGGAGCGAACGGCCGCACCGCCGGATGCGGCACGGCCGTGGCCACCGGTCAGACGTTGACGGCCTTTTCGAGGACGGGGAACATTTCCGACGGATCGGGACGATGCGTGTAGTCGGGATTTACTTCGGAGTACAGCACGATGCCGTCCTGGCCGATCACGTAGCGCGCGGGCATCGGCAGCGTCCAGCTCGGGTCGTTGTTGAACGCGGGCAGGTCGTTCTTCAGCATCTTGTACAGGTCGACCAGATAGTCGGGCAGGTTGAAGCGCAGGCCGAATGCCGCGCCCGTCTCGCCCTGCTCGTCGCTCAGCACCGGAAAGCCCAGCTTGTTCGTGCGCACGGACTTGCGGCTGTTGACGGCGGTTTGCGGCGAAATCGCGACCACGTTCGCGCCGAGCGCCTGGATCTGCGGAAGCGCTTCGTTCAGCGCCTGCAGTTCGAGGTTGCAGTACGGGCACCAGACGCCGCGATAGAACGTGACGACGAGCGGCCCCTTGGCCAGCAGGTCGGCCGACGACACGATGTTGCCTTCCTGGTCCTTCAGCGTGAATGTCGGCGCGCGGTCGCCGGCCTTGATCGCACGTGCGGCCTGGCCGCTCGCGATGAGTTCGGCTGTGGCGCGCTCCATGATCGGGTGGATTTCGGGCGGCGCGTAGTACGGCGGCTTGCCCGCCTTGAAGTCGGCCTTGAAGGCGTCGAGTTTGTCCTGGAGTGACATGGTGGATCTCCGCTGGTAGGTGGAAGCCGGTGTTTCCGGCCGGCGAGCGATCGGCTCGTCGTGGAATCCATCTTCCGGAAACCCGCGTCGTGCCGGTAGCCGGCAGCGGCGAATAGCTTCCATTCCTCGCAGGCATGGCGCGCCTGTGCCACGCGACGGCGCGCAGGCGCGCCATCGACGCCCGATGCAGGCGCCGGCGGCGCATGTCGCTTACTTCACCGGCGGAAAATCGACGGTCGTATCGTTGATGCGGTTGAACGTATTGGTGAAGATCGTCAGCGCGATCGCCAGCGAGATTTCCGCGAGCTGAGCGTCGGTATAGCCGGCGGCGCGGATCGCGGCGAACTCCGCGTCGGTGATCGTGCCGCTCGTGCGCTGCAGGTTCAGCACGAAGCGGATCAGCGCGTCGCGCTTCGCGTCGCCGGTCGGCTGTCCGGCGCGGATCGCGTGCAGCGCGTCGGCGGACAGGCCAACCATCTTGCCGAGCATGTGGTGCGCGGCGACACAATAGTCACACCCTGTATCGGTGCTGACCAGCAGCTTGATCGTCTCGAGATCCTGCTTGCTCAGCGAGCCGCCGGCGAGCGCGCCTTCGGCATTGAGCACGGCCGACAGCGCACGTGGCGCGAGATGGCCGACAGTGGCGAACAGATTGGGAACGGCGCCGCCGGCGATCTTGCGGACCTGCGCATAGACGTCGGCGGTGGCGCCCGTGGCGGTTTCGATGGCGGGGATTTCGATGCGGCTCATGGTCTGGCTCCTGGGTGGGTAGTCGATGCCCGGGGAATCGGGTGACTCCACTTTAGGTGCATGACGTGATCCCGATAAGCCCGGACAGGCTCAACTTCGTGCCCGAAAGGATCATCTCGAGTTGAGCCGTTCGACCCCGATAGTCAGGAGCAGGCGGCGGGCGCGTTCCCGCATCGAAGCGTTCGCGCTGTGGCACGCGAGGTTGACCGGAGAGGCAGGCCGGTCTGCTGCGCATGGCGCAGGCCGGCGTCATGCTGTCCGATTACGCGACGCTGATGGTGGAAATCCTGAAAGGCAATGCGCGCCCGGAAGCTGCGGAAGTCTATGCGCGGTCGACATGCCGTGCGCCTCGCTCGTCGGGCAGATTGCACTGGCCTGCAGGAAGCAGGCAGGGTGCCCGCGGGCGTGACGCCGCCGGCGCGAATTGCGCCGGCGTGCGTGAAGACGATGTTGGATCAGCTGCTTACGAGCCCCACACCTGCATTTCGTAGAGCGAGTAGCCCCACTGCGTCGCGCGCTTGGTGCCGTACATCCGGACATAGCGGCCACGGCCGTTGAGATTCGGCAGCGTGACGTGGGTGTATGAGCCACCGTTGCTGGTCGAATAGATCGTCGTCCAGTTCACGTTGTCGTTCGACGTCTGGATCTGATAGACGAGCGCGCCGGCGTCCCAGTAAAGATCCACGTGATCGATGTTCTTCACCGCGCCGAGATCCACTGAGATCCATTGCGGATCGACGCCGGTGCCTTCCGGCGAGTCCCAGCGCGTGCTGGCGGTATTGCCGTCGAACGCCTTGTCGGGCGTCATCGACGCGTTGTAGCTGGCCGATGCGGCAGCGGGGTGCCCTTGCGACAGCAGCGTGATCTGGTTCGCAGCCGGGCCGCCGTAGTAGCTCGACCCGAGCTTGGCCTTCGTCGTGTCGGCGTTCACGCCGAACTGCGACAGGCTCCAGCGCTGGCCGGTCGTC